>DATKHQ010000001.1:0-2841 GCA_035510175.1 Candidatus Sulfotelmatobacter sp.
ACGCGGACCGTGGACGTGCACGTGCGCCGGCTCCGGCAAAAGTTGGGAGCGCCCGTCGACTCTCGCCTCGAGACCGTGGTCGGCGTCGGCTACCGCTGGCGGAGCGCGTCGTGACCTCGAGGGGCGCCGTCGCGGCGGCGCTCGCGGCGGTCGGCCTGCTCGCCGCAGCCCTCTCCGCGTTCGGCGTGCTCCAGATCGCGGAAAACGCGGCGGGGGGCCGCGTCGCCCCGGTGGAGGCCTGGCTGACCGCGTTCGCGCTCGGGCTGACCGCGCTCGTGCTCCCGGCGGCGGTGGGATGGCATTCGTTCCGCGCGCTCGACAAGCAGGTGGAATCCCTGACCGAGGGCGTCGACGCGGTCGCGAGCGGCGGGCCGGCGCGGACCTTCGTGGTCGCCTCGTCCGGCTCGGCCGGGGACCTGGCTTCCGCATTGACCCGTCTCGTGCGCGGTTTCGCGGAGCAGGTCGACGAGGGCCGGCGCGAGAGCTTCCTCCTCCAGTCCGTCGTGGGCGCGATGAAGGAAGGGATGGTCGTGCTGGGCCCGGACCGGAAGATCCGCGTGGCGAACGACGCCTTCCGCCAGCTCTTCCGGACGCCGTTCGACCCGGTGGGCCGCCTGCTCGCCGAGGTCGTGCGCGACCCGGCGGTCTTCCGCGAGCTGGAATCGGCGCTCCCGTCGGGTGGAGCGGTCCGCGAGACGCTGTTTCACATGCCGGGGTCGGGACGGACGTTCGAGCTGCGCGTCTCGCCGCTGGCGAGCCGCCCGATCGACGAGCCGGCGGGCGCCCTCATCCTCTTCTTCGACGTGACGCGCCTCGAGGCGCTCGAGCGTGTGCGCCGCGACTTCGTCGCCGACGTCTCCCACGAGCTGCGAACGCCGCTCACCTCGATCAAGGCGTTCGTCGAGAATCTCCTCGAGGAGCGGCTCGAGGACCGGGCGGAGAGCCTCAAGTTCCTCGAGATCGTGCGCAAGCACGCCGACCGGATGAGCGCGCTCATCGACGATCTGACCGATCTCTCGCTGATCGAGACCGGAGCGGTCAAGCTCGACCTCAGCCCGATCGACGCGGCGGAGGTGGCCCACGAGGTGGCGGCGCAGCTCGGCCTGCGCGCGCGCGCGGCGAGTGTCGATCTGCGCGTCGAGCTGCCGTCGCCTTTCCGCCTCACCGCCGACCGGCGGCGGCTGGAGCAGATCCTCGTCAACCTGATCGACAACGCGATCAAGTTCAACCGTGCCGGGGGGTCGGTGCGCATCGGCGGGGCCGTGCGCGACGGCCGGCCGATTCTCGCGATCGAGGACACGGGTGTCGGGATCCCGTCCGACCAGATCGAGCAGGTCTTCCACCGCTTCTTCCGCGTCGACAAGGCACGCTCGCGCGAGCTCGGCGGGACGGGGCTGGGCCTGGCGATCGTGAAGCACCTGATGCGCCTGCACGGCGGCCAGATCACGGTGTCGTCCGAGCTCGGACGCGGCTCGGTTTTCAGCCTCGAGTTCCCGCCGGGCGCGCCGCTCGGCCCGAGGGATCAGGGGGTCTCGGTGGGGACGCGCAGCTCGATCTTGGGCGGGGACGGGTGATAGCGCACGGGCGCGGGGATCGGCTTGGGATCGCCGACCTTGAAGATGCGCACGTGGATGATCGGTAGGGGTTCCACCGGAACCTTGTTCTCGTCCGTCCGCACGCGGACGATCCGGTCGACCGTGTCGCGGCCCAATACGACCTCGCCGAAGCAGTTGTGGCTCGCGTTGAGCTCCGGCATCGAGACCGCGAGCACGAAGAACAGTGCGCCGCTGATCCGCTTCATGGCCGCGGCGGTCATCCCGACCCGGTAGGACCCCGAGAAGTCCTTCGGGCCGTCTTCCTTGGGGACCCAGTACGGTGGGGCGCCGCGGCTGGTGCCCGTCGGGTCCCCCGCCTCGAACCGCTCCATGAACTTGACCTTGTGGATGTTCAGGCCGTCATACAGCGGCTTCTTCTGCTTGACCCCGGTGAACGGGTCGACCCACTCGAGCGTCCCCTCGGAAAAACCGACGAAGTGGGCCACCGTCTGCGGCGCCTGGTCGACGAAGAGCTTGATCGTGAAGCTGCCGAGCGCGGTGTGGACGTCGGCGTACCAGCCTTCGGGAAGCGGCGCCGCCGAGGGAGAGGCCGCGGGGGATGCCACCGGAGCGGCCTCTGCCGCTCCGGCGGTCCCCGTCGCGATGATGGCGGCGAGCGCCGCCAGGACGAATCGGAACATCTCTACTGGATCGTCGCCTTCTTGATGCCGTCGAGCTTGGGGTAGTTCTTTTCGAGGAAGGCGTTTCCTTCCTGCGAGATCTTCTGCTGCGAGAGCCCGTCGCCGTACCCGCCGTAGAGCTTCTGGACGATCTCCATCCCCTCGACGACGTTCCCGAACGGAGCGAAGCCCTTCGCGTCGAGACCGGAGTTGTCCTGGAGATTGATGAAGAGCTGCACCGACCGGCTATTGGGACGCGTGGACATCGCGTACGTCAGGTAGCCGCGCTTGTTGCTCTGCTTGACCGGATCGTCGGAAATATTCGAGTTGAGCCATTTGTTCCCGATCGTGGGATCGCCGTGCATGCCCCACTGCACCACGAATCCGGGGACGACACGGAAGAACTTGTTCCCGTCGTAGTACCCGTTCTTGACCAGGTTGTAGAAGCGATCGGCGCCGTTCGGCGACCAGTCGCGGTGGACCTCGACGACGAAGCTCCCCTGCGTCGTCTCGAACTTCGCCTTGAAGACGTCCGGGGCCTTGGCGTTGAGCTTGGCGGGATCCATCAGGTTCTCCGGCGCGGCGATGGCGCCCGCGGCGAGCAGCGCGGCCGCGGCCGCACCGAG
>DATKHQ010000002.1:0-6673 GCA_035510175.1 Candidatus Sulfotelmatobacter sp.
CGACCGGCTGGTCCCCGGCGAGCGCGTCGGCATCGCGGACGCCCCGCTCGTCGTCGTCGCCTCGCGCCGCAAGCCCGACTGGACCCCAGGCACGGTGCTCGCGTGCGGCGATCGCTTCTTCCAGGTCCTCGATGCCGTCGACCGGCAGCTTCCCACGGGCTTGCGCGCTCTCTATCCGATCGAGGAGGTCGCCGGGGCGGCGGTCTTCCGGCGGGTCGTGCCGTACACGCTCCCGCCGCTGACCGAGGTCCGGCCGGTCGATCCCTGACCTGGCGCTATCCTGGCACCCGCGTGGCTGAATTCACGGATCGACAGAAGGAGCAGCTCCGGAAGCGCGCCATTCCGGAGGACGAGGCGCACCGCCAGCTCGCCCTGTTCGAAGCGCCCCCCACGTACGCCGACCTCGTCCGCGCCTGTACCGTCGGGGATGGGATCGAGGCGATCCCCCTGGAGGGGCGCGAGCGGCTCGTGCTCCTCCACGAGCAGGCGGCGTCGCAGGCGCGCTTCACGAAGTTCGTCCCGGCGTCCGGGGCCGCGACGCGGATGTTCCAGGACCTGCTTGCGGGGAGAGCCACCGGCGAGTTCATCCGCAATCTCGACCGGTTCCCGTTCGTCGACGACCTCAGCGCCGCCCTCGCCGCGCGCGGCCGCGCACTGGAGACGCTGCGCCGGTCCGGGGGCGAGGCCGAGATCGTCGACGCGCTGCTCGGATCCGCCGGACTGTCCTACGCGACGAAGCCCAAGGGGCTGATCCCGTTCCACCGCGGGACCAACGGTGCGCGCACGCCCTTCGCCGAGCATCTCGCCGAGGCGGCCGCGACGATCCGTGACGCGGAAGGGGGCGGCCGCGTGCACTTCACCGTGGCGCCGGAGGCCCGCGGCGCGTTTCAGGCCCATGCCGACCGGGAGCGCCGCCTCTACGACCCCATGCGGGTCGAGTTCTCGACACAACACGAGGCGACCGACACGCTCGCGGGTGCCACGGAAGGCGGTCCGTTCACGACCGATTCCGGCGAGCTGGTCCTGCGCCCGGCGGGGCACGGCGCGCTCCTCGCCAACCTCGCCGGGCTCGGCGCCGATCTCCTGTTCGTCAAGAACATCGACAACGTCCAGCCCGAAACCCGCCGCGCGGCCACGATTCTCTGGAAGAAGATCCTCGGCGGGCGGCTCGTCGAGGTCGCGCGGGAAACGCACGGCCACGTCGCTCGCCTCCGCGCGGCGGACGTCGAGCCCACCCAGGTCGAAGAAGCCGCAAGGTTCGCGCGGGACCGGTTCGGTCTCGCCCTTCCCGTCTCGCTACCGGCGGATGCGCGCCGCCGGGCGCTCCTGGACGCGCTCGACCGCCCGATCCGCGTCTGCGGCGTCGTCCGGAACACCGGCGAGCCCGGAGGCGGGCCGTTCTGGGTGCGCACCCGCGAAGGACAGGTCACGCGTCAGATCGTCGAGCCCGCTCAGATCGACCCGGCCGCAGCCCAGGCCCGGGCGACGTTCCGCTCGGCGACGCACTTCAATCCGGTGGATCTGGCCTGCGCGATGCGCGACGCGGCCGGCGCTCGCTTCGATCTCGACCGCTTCGTCGATCCGGCCGCCTCGATCGTCACGCGCAAGAGCTTCGGGGGGCGGGAGATCCTGGCCCTCGAGCGGCCGGGTCTCTGGAACGGCGCGATGGCCGGATGGCTGACGCTGTTCGTCGAGGTTCCGCTCGAGACCTTCACGCCGGTGAAGACGGTCGACGATCTCCTCCGCCCCGAGCACCAGACCTAGTCCCAAGGGACTCAGAACTTGTACTGGGGGTTCGTCGGCGAGAAGTCGATCGGCCTCAGCCCGACGTTCACCTTCAGGTCGCGGTGCTCGAAGCGCTCGAACATCGCGTCGTTGCCGTCGTAGATCTCGGCGCGCAGCGGCAGCCGCATCTCCTGGTCGATCCAGAGATCCACCCGCGCGCCGTAGTAACGCGGGATCGTGACCTTCTGCCCGGGCTTTGCGTCCGAAGGCGTCTCCCAGCCCATCGCCGCGTTCGCGTGGAGGAGGGGCGCCATCGGGATGTCGGCCGTCCGGCTGACGTCCCAAAGGGTCTCCTTCGGACCCAGGACCCGCGTCGTCGTCGACCAGCGCGCCTGCAGGCGGATCCGGTCGCACGGCCGCCCCAGGATCGTCTCCGGGCCGAGGTCCTCGACCGTGGCGTCGCCGTTCTGGTCGGCCTTCGCGAAGTTCCCGAGCACGGCGTCGACCAGGTAGACCATCGACGTCTCGTCGACGGGGTGGTGCGTCCCTTCCATGGCCAGGGTGCCGTGAGGGTCGATGTTGACGCTGACGTTCACCGGCCAGGTGTGAAGGCTCACCTTGAGCCGCCCCTCGTTCCAGTCGGGGGAGAACAGGACCTCGCGTCCCTTGTGCGGCTCGCAAAGTCGCTTGTAGTAGACCTGGAACGGCCGCGCCCACTTCGTCGCGAGCGTCTGCGGAGGGCCCAGAGTGCCATGGTCCCATTCCTGCGTGATGAGCGTCATCGTGTAATCGCGCACCGCAGCGGCAGCGTGCGCCATCTCGTCCAGCGTCCGCCGCGCGCCGACCGCGGGGGCATTCGCGGCGGAGGGCCAGAAGGCGGCAAGTCCCGCGACTGCGGCGGCGGCCAGGGTCTTCTTGTTCACGAACGGCGGCTCCTGTCTGATCGGTGCGAGGATTCTAGCGGTCTCTCCGTCGTCCGGCCACGGCCCCGGACCGCGCGGGACCGCTTGACGGGAAAAGATCGGCGTCCCAAATAACGCGCGCAAGCGGCACGGAGGTTCCGTTGAGCTTTCTCGCGATTCTCATCGGTCTTTCGCTGCTCGTTCTCCTGATCGTGCTGGAGTCCGCGCGGCAGCGACGGAAGTACGGCCGCGGCGAGGGGAGAGGCGCCGGGAGCGCCCTCGCCCGCGCCGGGTTGATGGAGGTCCAGAACCTCCTCGAGCCGGAGAGGAAGGTCGAGGTTCTGCGCGAGATGGAGCGCAAGGAAGACCTGCTGGTCCAGCTCGACGATCAGGGCGGGCCGCCCCGGCCGAAGCCCGTGGACACTAGTCGCGGGCCCGATCGGACGTGATGCGCCCGCCCGCGAGCGCGTCGTGGATCGCCTCGCCGAGTGCCGCCATCGAGAACGGCTTGAGCAGGAGCTTCCCGATGCCCAGCTCCTTCGCCCTGTCTTCGCTGATGACGCGGCCGTAGCCTGTCGCCATCACGACCCGTAGCTCCGGACGGACCGCCCGCAGCCGGTCGATCAGGTCGGCGCCGTTCATCCCCGGCATCGTCAGGTCTGTGAGCACGAGGTCGAACGCGAACGGGCGCGCCAGGAAGTCCGCCAGCGCCTCGACCGGCGATGTGTGCGTCGTGACGCGGTAGCCGAGCGCCTCGAGCTGCGCCTTGAGCAGCTCGACGAGGGTCGATTCGTCGTCGATGCACAGGATGTGCTCCCCGGCGCCTCGGGGTGCCGCCGGGTGGGGACGGCTCGGGGCGGAGGCGCCTCCAGTCACCGCCGGGAAGTAGAGGTCGAAGGTGGTCCCGGTGTCGGGGCAGCTGTCGACGAGGATCACGCCGTCATGGGCGGTGACGATCCCGTGGACGACCGAGAGACCGAGGCCGGTCCCCTCTCCGGCGTCCTTCGTCGTGAAGAACGGGTCGAAGATCCGCTCGACGACCTCCGGCGGCATCCCGACGCCCTCGTCCCGAACCTGCAGCCGCACGTACGGTCCCGCCGAGAGGGTGGGATGGCGGGCCGCGAGCGCCGCGTCGACGCGCACGGCGCCAAGGCCGACCTTGAGGCGCCCCGGGCGGGACGCCATGGCGGCGGCGGCGTTGGCGGCCAGGTTCATCACCACCTGGTGGATCTGCGTGGCGTCCGCAAAGACCTCCGGCACGTCGGCGTCCACCTCGGCCTCGATGGCGATCGAGGCAGGAATCGCCGCCCGGAGCAGCTGCAGGGCCTCGCGCACGACCGGACCGAGCGCGATCTGCGTGCGCGTCCTCTCCTGACGGCGTGAGAACGTCAGGATCTGCGCGACGAGCTCCTTCGCCCGTCCCCCGGCCTTCGCGATCTCGTTCAAGCGCTCCTGGAGGTCCGTATCGCCCGGCCGCTTGGCGCGCAGCAGCTCGGTATGGCCGATGATCGCCGTCAGGATGTTGTTGAAGTCGTGGGCGATCCCGCCGGCGAGCGTGCCGATCGCCTCCATCTTCTGCGACTGGCGGAGCTGATGCTCGAGCCGCTCGCGCTGCGCTTCCGCAAGCTTGCGGTCGGTGACGTCGCGGACGGTCGCGACGATCTCCTCGGCGCCGCTGGGGGCGATGCGCGCCTCGAAGAAGCGCTGCTGGCCTTCGACCGCGAGGTCGTACTCGAGCGATTCGACCCGCCCGGACGACAGGGCCCGCTCGATCCCCGCCTGGATCGCGAGCGCCACGCCGGTCGGAAACCCAGACTCGTTCAACCGCGAGCCGATGATCCGGTCCGGCGGCATCGGGGCTGCGCCCCGCGGCGCCAGGAAGTCCAGGTAGAGGCCGTCTCGCCGGATGCGCAGCACGAGGTCCGGGATCGCGCTCATGATCGCGCGCTGCCGCGCCTCCGCCCCGCGCAGCGCCTCGTTCGCCTCCCGGAGCTGGGCCGTCCTCTCGACGACCCGAGCCTCGAGCTGGCCGGAGAGCTCGACCAGCTCGGCCTCGACCCGCTTGCGCTCGGTGATGTCCTCGGCCAGGCCGATGATGCGCGCGATCGTTCCCGTGTCGTCGAAGATCGGGTACGCGCGGTCGCGGATCCAGCGGATCGAGCCGTCCGGCACGACGATGCGGTACGCCTCGTCGTACGTCCCCAGGCTCTGACGGGTCAGCGAGGCCTCGATGACGCGGTCGCGGTCGTCGGGGTGGATGGGGCTGAGCCAGGTGCGCGGATTCGCGTAGAGGTCCGCGCAGGAGCGCCCCCAGATCTTCTCGTAGGCCGGGCTGACGTAGATCATCCGGTTCTTGTCGGGCGAGGTGATCCAGAAGACCTCGTCGATCGACTCGGCGATCTCGCGGAAGCGCTCCTCGCTCTTCCGCAGCGCCACTTCCGCGCGTTTCCGATGGGTGATGTCGCGGAGGATGATCTGGATGGCCGGGCCGCCCGGATCGGGGTAGAGCGTGGCGGCCACCTCGACGTCGATCGTCGTCCCGTCGAACCGGAGGCACCGCCGCTCCACGAACGCCGCCGTCTTCGTCCCCTCGAACACCTCCTGGATGCCAGCGAGGAGCGCCGGGTGCTCGTCGGGGTGGAGGAAGTCGAGGGCCCGCCGCCCGACGATCTCGGCCGGGGCGTTCGCCGCGAGCAGCGTGACCGCCGCGGGGTTGACGAAAACGATGTGTCCCGCCTGGACGATGACGACCGCGTCGGGGGAGAGGTCGACGAGACGACGGTAGCGCTCCTCGCTCTGCCGGAGCGCCTCGTCGCTCTTCCGCCGCCCTTCGCTGCGATGCTCGCTCATGCCGGTTCACCCTGCGCGGATGCGGTCCGGCCGCACGCCTCTCGAATTGTATACTCGCGCGCCGATCCGGAGGTTTTTCGATGCGACTCCTTCCGCTCGCCTTCCTGTTCTCCAGCACGCTCGCCCCGCTCGCCTTCGCCGCGGTCCGGGAGACGCACCCGTTCGGCGTCCGCGACCTCGTAGCGTTCGACCGGATCTCGGAGGCGCGTCTCTCGCCGGACGGCGCGTGGATCGTCTTCACCGTCTCGGCCGTCGACCTCGAGGCGAACAAGCGCCGCAGCGACCTCTGGCTGTCATCGATCGACGGCACGCAGGTGCGGAAGCTGACCCGGCACGAGGCGGCCGACACGAGCGGCGTGTTCGCCGCCGACGGGAAATCGATCCTGTTCCTCTCTACGCGCGGCGGTTCGTCCCAGATCTGGAGGCTCGCCCTCACCGGCGGCGAGCCGGAGCCGGTGACGGCGCTTCCGCTGGACGTCGGGAGCTTCACGCTCTCCTCCGACGGGTCGCGGATCGCCTTCTCGATGGAGGTCTTCCCGGAGACGACTCCGGAGGCGACGAAGAAGAAGCTCGACGAGGAGGCGGCGCGGAAGTCGTCGGGCCGAATCTACGATTCCCTTTTCATCCGGCACTGGGACACCTGGGCCGACGGCCGCCGCTCGCACGTCTTCGTGATGCCTGCCTCCGGCGGCGCGGCCGTCGACGTCATGAAGGCGATGGACGCCGACGTGCCGTCGAAGCCGTTCGGCGACGCGAGCGAGTACACGTTCACCCCGGACGGTCGAGCGATCGTGTTCGGCGCGCGCGATGCCGGGCGCGAGGAGGCCTGGTCGACCAACTTCGACCTGTTCGTCGCCCCGGTGGACGCGAGCGCTCCCCCCAGGAACCTCACCGCCGCGAACAAGGCGTGGGATGCCTTCCCGGTCTTCTCTCCCGACGGCCGGACGCTCGCGTATCTGGCGATGAAGCGCCCGGGGTCGGAGAGCGACCGGTTCCGGATCGTGCTCCGCGCGTGGCCGGACGGCACCGAGCGGGTCCTGACCGAGTCCTGGGATCGCTCCCCGGCCGAGCTGGCCTGGTCGCCGGACGGCAAGGAGATCTACTGCGCCGCCGACGATCTGGGGCGGCGCGCGATCTTCGCCGTCGACGCGGCGACCGGGAAGGCGCGCACGCTCGAGAGAGGCGGGCACGCATCC
>DATKHQ010000003.1:0-1827 GCA_035510175.1 Candidatus Sulfotelmatobacter sp.
GTCGGCATCGTTGAGCCCGTCCTCGGGATAGGTCGCGAGGCCCGACGAGATCGTCATCGGCACCTCGTGTCCCGAGACCGAGCGATCGCGGAAGGCGTCTTCCACGCGCCGCCTGATCCGCTCCGCGACGACGAACCCGCCGAGACGGTCGGTTTCGGGCAGGATCACCGAGAACTCCTCGCCTCCGTACCGGCAGGCCAGGTCGGCTTCGCGGACAGCATGCCGGAGCACCCCCCCGGCCCGCTCGAGAACCAGATCCCCGAGCAGGTGGCCGAAGGCGTCGTTGACCTGCTTGAAATGATCGAGGTCGAGCATCAGGATCGTCAGCGGCCATCGATAGCGCCGGCTCCTCCGGACCTCGCGGTCGAGGACCTCCTGGAAGACGCGCCGGTTCGCGAGGCCCGTGACCGCGTCGGTGCGCGCGGAGCGCTCCGTCTCCTCGTACTCGCGCATCTCGACGATCTTCGGATTCTGGTAGTGCCGCTCGACATTGGACAGATAGTCCATCGCGGCCACGCGAAGGCCGGGGTCCCGTCCGAGCGAGCGCGCAAGGTGCTCGCGATGAGCGAGCACGGCGGCGAGCAGGCGCATCGCGTCGGCGTCGTGGAGATCGAGGTGGAACAGGACGCGCACGGCCGCCGAGAAGACGGGCGCGTTCTCGAGGTCGGAAAGGCTCTTGAGGCGGGCGATCCAGCGATCCGGGTCGGGGTGATCATCCGACACGAGGCGGATCAGCTTGCCGCGGGCCCTCTCCCCGAGCCGCGTCGCCTCCACAACCGATCCTCTCCCCACGGCGGACACGCCCTCGCGACCTCCCCCGGCCGCGCGATCGGAGGGCGATCCTAGCATGGCTATCTGGGGCCCATGCGCGCGTCGAGGTCGTGAAGGGTGACGCCGAGGCGGCGCGCCGCCTCCGCGCGATCGCCGCCCGCCTCGCGGAGAGCGCGCGCGACGAAGTAGCGCTCGAACGCGGCGCGCCCCGCGGCGAGCGAGTCGAAAAGCGCGTAGAGATCTTCCGCCTCGTGCGCGCCGCCCCCGACCTCCGACGGAAGATCGGCCAGCGAGACGGTATCGGCGGGAGACAGCAGCACGAGCCGCTCCATCACGTTGCGCAGCGCCCGCACGTTGCCGGGCCAATCGTGGCGCACGAGCGCGGCACCGGCTTCGGTATCGAGGGTCTTGGGCTTCCGGCCGTACTCGCGCGTGAGGTCGCGCAGGAACCGCTCGGCGAGAGGCGCTATGTCCTCGCGCCGCTCCCGCAGCGGCAGCGTCGGGATCCGGAGCACGTCCACGTGCTCCTTGAGCGGGGATACGAGGCCGGAGGCGTCCGGGCCGGCGCTCCCGAGGACGCGGACATCCGGCCGACCCGCGAGCCACGCCGCGAGGCGTGCCTGGGCTCCGGGGGGGAGGCGGTCGACGTCGGCGAGAAAGACCGACCCGCCCGCGGCCAGCGCCAGGCGGCCGGCTTCCCCCTCCGCACCGAACAGCAGGCTCTCCGCCAGGCGCTCGTCCAGTGCGCCGCAGGGAACGTGCACGAACGCCTCCTCCGACCGGCGTCCCGCGGCGTGGATGGCGCGCGCCACCGTCTCCCGTCCGGTTCCCGGCTCGCCGCAGACGAGCACCGGCGTGTCGGTGGCCGCGGCCGCCTTGGCTGCGCTACGGGTCCGCTCGGCGAAAGCGCTCCGCCCGACGATCTCCGTGTCGCGGGTGAGCTGCGCCAGGAGGACGCGGTTGCGCGCCACCAGCCGGCGCTGGCGCAGCGCGTTGCGGAGCACGAGGAGCGTCCGCTCGAGGGAGAGGGGCTTCTCGACGAAGTCGTACGCGCCG
>DATKHQ010000004.1:0-7837 GCA_035510175.1 Candidatus Sulfotelmatobacter sp.
GTTTCCGTCGACGGCCTGTCTCATCCAGGACCGGCTCGGGGCGAAGCCCGCCGCGGCGTTCGACCTCCAGGCGGCCTGCTCCGGATTCGTGTACGCGCTCGTGACGGCCGCGCAGTACGTCGTGGCCTCCGGCTTCCGCACGGCGCTGGTCGTCGCCTCCGACGTGAACTCGACGATCGTCGATCCGCGCGACCAGAAGGTGACCCCGCTGTTCGGCGACGGCGCCGGGGCGGTCGTCCTCGGCCGCGTCAACCACGGCTCCGGGCTGCTCGGGTTCCACATGGGCGCCGACGGCGGCGGCGGAAACCTGTTCTACATGCCCGCGGGCGGATCGCGCCGGCCGGCGACGTTCGAGACCGTCGAAGCGCGCGAGCACTACATCCGCATGGACGGGCCGAGCCTCTTCCGATTCGGCGTCGACGCGATGGTCCAGGCCTCGCGGCTGTCCCTCGACCGCGCGGGACTCAAGGTCGAGGACGTCGACCTCTTCATCCCGCACCAGGCCAACATCCGGATCATCGACGCCGGCCTGGACCGACTCGGCATCCCGAAGGACAAGACCCTCGTCACGCTCGACCGGTTCGCCAACACGGCGGCCTCGAGCATTCCCATCGCCCTCGATCTCGCCGTCCGGACCGGACAACTCCGGTCCGGGATGAACGTCCTCTTGACGGGGTTCGGAGCCGGCCTCACCTGGGGATCGACCGTCCTGCGCTGGTGAGCCCGGCGGCCCCGCCGGACCGTCCGCCGCGTGCGGCGGGAACGCCGCACCACCTTCGTTGACGAGGCCCCCGGCCGTGGCTATGCTGCCACGGTTTCAGTGGCGGACTTCTGTCGGTGAAAGAAGGTCCATGGCGGCGGCGACCACGGTGAAGATCGTGTTCGGAAGCGGCGTTCCGCTGGTGGACTTCGTTCACGAGACGACGGAGAAGCTGGCGGCGCTCGCGGGCTGCGACGAGGAAGAGTCGTTGAACGCCGCGATCGCCGTGCGCGAGGCGGTGATCAACGCAGTCGCGCACGGGAACAAGAAAGACCCGGCCCGGCGCGTCGAGGTGCACTTCAAGGTTCGGCCCGGGAAGGTCGAGGTCCGGGTGCGGGACGAGGGAGAGGGCTTCGACCCGGCGTCGACGCCCGATCCGACGGCCGGGGACAACAGGCTCAAGACGACCGGCCGGGGATTGCTCCTCATCCGGGCGTTCGTGGACGACGTCGCGTTCCGCTACCGGGAGGGCCGGGGGATGGAGCTCGCGCTCGTCAAGCGGCATCGGGGACGGAAACCGGCGGCACTGACTCACGCGGCGTCGGCATGAGCGACGCGACGACGAACGGAGGACGAGGGCGATGAAGACGACGGTGCGGACGGTCGGTCAAGTGTCCGTGGTCGACCTTTCGGGCAAGATCACGATCGGCGAAGGCGACGTGATCCTCCGGGACAAGGTTCAGGAGCTGCTCGACGGCGGGCACCGGAAGGTGCTCCTCAATCTCGAAAAGGTCTCGTACATGGACTCGGCGGGGATCGGCGAGCTCGTCGCCGTGTTCAAGCGCGCGCGGGAGAAGGGGGGCACGGTCAAGCTGCTTCGCCCCTCGGGGAAGGTCGAGGACCTCCTCCAGCTCACCAAGCTGTGGGAAGTCTTCGAGATCTTCAACGAAGAGGCTCCCGCGGTCGGCTCGTTCTAGGAATCCTCTCCGCCTCCGGCCGATTCGCGGAGTCTCCGGCTCCAGTCGGAGAGCAGCTGCAGCGCCGTCAGCGGGGTGGTCCGCTCCGGATCCTGGCGGCGCAGCTCGGCGAGGACCGATGCCGTCGCGGGGTCGGCGGGCTCCGGCGCCCGCGGGGCATCGAACAGTCCGCGCGAGGGCGGAGGCCACGCGTCCGGGGCGCGTCCGGTCCGCCGCGCGCGGCGCGGGAGGCCGTCCCCGCCGTACTCGTCCCGCTCCAGGTTCGTCAGGATCTCCCGGGCGCGGGCGACGACGCCCTGCGGCACGCCCGCGAGGCGCGCGACGTGGAGGCCGTACGATCGGTCCGCGGCGCCGGTTTCCACGCGGTGCGTGAAGATCACCCGGTCCCCCCATTCGCGAACCGCCATCTTCAGGTTGAATACTCTCGGGAGCGTCACCGCGAGCTCGGTGAGCTCGTGGTAGTGCGTCGCGAACAGCGTGCGCGGCGCGCCGCCCGGGAGACCATGGAGGTGCTCCACCACCGCCCACGCGATCGCGAGGCCGTCGAAGGTCGCCGTCCCGCGGCCGATCTCGTCGAGGAGGACCAGGCTGCGCGGGGTCGCGTGGTGGAGGATGTTCGCGGTCTCCGCCATCTCCACCATGAACGTGCTCTGGCCGGAGGCGAGGTTGTCCGACGCGCCGACCCGGCAGAAGATCCGGTCCACGAGGCCGATCGTCGCGTCCTCGGCGGGGACGAACGAGCCGGCCTGGGCGAGCAGCGTCAGCAGGGCCGCCTGCCGCAGGTACGTCGACTTCCCCCCCATGTTCGGCCCGGTGAGGATCGCGATCGCCCGCGAGTCGCCGTCGAGCACGAGGTCGTTCGGCGTGAATCGCGTTCCGGCGAGGGTCTGCTCGACGACGGGGTGTCGTCCTCCGACCACGCGGACCTGGGGCCCGTCGACGAGGATCGGACGCCGGTAGTCGCGCTCGCACGACAGCCGCGCGAGCCCGTTGAGCACGTCGATCGTCGCGACCGCGCGCGCGGCGGTCTTGACGGCATGCGCGTCGGCTGCGGCCTCCGCGCGCAATGCCGTGAACAGATCGAGCTCGAGCGTGCCGATCCGCTCGTCGGCGGTGAGGATCTTCTCCTCGTACTCCTTGAGCTCGGGCGTGACGAACCGCTCTCCTCCCGCGATGGTCTGCTTGCGCTGGTAGCGCTCGGGGACGAGGTGGAGGTTCGATCGCGAGACCTCGATGTAGTACCCGAACACCTTGTTGTACCGGACCTTGAGGGACGCGATGCCGGTCGAGCGGCGCTCGTCCGCCTCGAGGGCCGCGATCGTCGCCCGCCCGTCCCGCCGGAGCGCCCGGAGCGCGTCGAGCTCGGGATGGAAGCCGTCCTTGACGAGCCCCCCGTCCTTCACGCCCGCGGGAGGGTCTTCGGCGAGGCCGGCCGCAAGACGCGCGGCGAGGGCGGCGCACGGATCGGCCGCGGACGCCTCGCGGAGGAGCGCGGCCCCGGCGGAGGCGAGCGCTGCAAAAAGGCCGGGGAGGCGCTGCAGCGAGGAGGCGAGCGCGAGCATGTCGCGCGGTGTCGCCGTTCCCGCGACGGCCCGCGCCAGAAGGCGCTCGAGGTCGTGGAAGCCGGCGAGACGCTCCGACAGCTCCGCCCGGAGCTGCGGGCGCTCGACGATCTCGCCGACGGCATCGTGGCGCGCCGCGATCGCCTCGCAGTCGAGCAGGGGCGCCGCGATCCAGGACTGCAGGCGCCGCGCGCCCAGCGCGGTGGACGTGCGGTCGACCGCGGATAGGAGCGAGCCCGCGCGCGTGCCGTCGCGCAGCGACCGTTCGATCTCGAGATTGCGGGCGCTCGCCGCGTCGATCCTCAGGTGCGTCGCCGGCTCGTGGAGCGCCAGGCCGTCGACGTGGCGCAGGTCGCAGCGCACGCTGTCCTGCACGTACGCGAGGAGGCCGCCCGCCGCCGCGACCGCCGCAGGCTTGCCGTGAAGGCCGAAGCCGTCGAGTGTTCCGACCTCGAAGTGGCGATGGAGGAGGTCCGTCGCGGGGGCGAGAGTGAACGGGTACGGGTCCGCCGCCGTCAGCGCGCCGGCGTCCTCCGGCGGGCGCCCTTCGGGCCACGCCTGGCCCTCGGCGTGGACGGTCTCCCGCGGCGCGAACGCCTCGAGGCACTCCAGGCACGCCTCCCAGGCGCCCGGCCCGGAGGCTTCCCAGGCGCGGAACTCTCCGGTTGAGGCGTCGAGGAAAGCGGCGCCGACCCGCGCGTCGAAGGCGACGATCGAGGCGATCCACGCGTTCGCCCTCGCGTCGATCGCGTCGGGATCGTCGAGCGTCCCCGGCGTGACGATCCGCACGATCTCGCGCTTGACGAGACCCTTGGCGGTCCTCGGATCCTCGACCTGCTCGCAGACGGCGACGCGATGACCGGCGCGGACCAGTCGCGTCGTGTAGGACGCGAGCTGATGGTGCGGGAAGCCGCACATCGGGGCGGCATGCGCCGTCCCCTTGCCGCGCGCGGTGAGCGTCAGCTCGAGCGCCTTGCTCGCCGTCTGTGCGTCCTCGTAGAACATCTCGTAGAAGTCGCCCATGCGAAACAGGAGGATCGCGCCGGGGTGTTCCCCCTTGAGCGCCTGGTACTGCCGGAACATGGGGGTGAGCGAGGCCGCGTCCTGCATCGCCGACGCAGTATACCCACGGCCCGCGCGGCACCGTGGTATAACGCCGGCGTGGACGCGAAACCGCTCGCGCAAGAGCTGACCGACCAGGATCGCGTCCTCCTGGTCTTCGCCTACCTCGGGCCGCTCTTCCTGGTCGCCCTCCTCGCGAGCCGCAAGGAATTCGTGAAGTGGCACGCGAAGCAAGGGGCGCTTCTCGCGTTCGCGGTCGCGTTCGCGTGGATCGTCTCGCGCGGGCTCTACCTTCTCATCCAGGGAAAGCTGTGGGCCCTGCTCGGGATCCTGTTCTGGGGCGGGGCCGCGCTCACCGGTCTGGGCCTCGCCGTGCTCGAGCTGCTGTGCGTGGTGCGCGCGCTCGATGGCGAGCGCTTCAAGATCCCGGTGCTCGGAGACCTCGCGGACGCCCTCTAGGGATCGGGGACCATCCCCGATTCACTTGGCCGGGTCCGGTGCCAGCGTCCACTCGGAGTTCTGGAAGATCAGGACCGCGTATCCGTCGTGAAACGCGGTCTCGCGGATCGGCAGGCGCCGCACGGCGTACTCGAGCCCAGCGGCGACGAACAGGGCGCGGACCTTCGTGAGCTCGCCCTGGAACGCGGCTCGCTCCTTGGCGTCGAGCGCGCGCTGCGGGACTCCGTCCTTGTCCACCTTCATCGCCTCCGCGGCGCGCCGGTGCACGTCGCGGGCCGCGTCGGTCTCGGCTTTCAGGAACGTCTCCAGGTCGGACTGGGACATCGCCTTGAACGCGGTTCCTTGCGGCGGCCCTTGCGGGAGCGGGGCGAGCAGTGCGGCCGCCTCGGCGAGGCGCGCGCTGTAGCGCGGGTCGTCGGAGTTCGCCTGGTCGAGCTTGACCGCGGTCGACCAGGCCTCCGAGGCCCCGCTCCAGTTCCCCGTGCGCGCTCGGGCCACGGCGAGCGCGTTCCAGTCCCGGGCGGGGGCTCCGGCGAGCGCGGTCAGGCGGGTGTAGGCGCGCTCGGCCGCGGCGAAGTCCGCGCGGGAGGCGGCGTCGTCGCCGATGTAGCGCAGCGCCCAGCGCGTGTTGTTCTCGTAGCGGCCCTCGGTTCCGTCGAACTGGGCGATCGCCTTCTCGTACAGCGGCACGGCCTTGTCCGCGCGCCCCTGATCCTGGTAGAGCTTCGCGAGCTGGAAGAGGCCGATGCCGGTCGTCGGCGCCTTCCAGGCGCCGGATTCGACCCGCCCCGTTGCGGACGCGGCGATCTTGTGCGCGTCCGCTTCCCGTCCGATGTTCGCGTACGTGTTGGCGAGGTAGAAGGGAATCTCGAGCGCTGCCGGGTTCTCGTTCGCCTTCTCGAGCGTCTTGCGCGCGCGATCGAGCGCGGCCTGCGCCGCGGGCTCGTCGCCCGCGACGCGCGCGCAATAGAACAGCCGGTAGAGCAGCGGGCCGTCGAGCGCGCCCTTCGCGTCGAGAGCCAGGAGGGCCTGCCGCGCCTCGGCGTAATTCCCCCGGTCGTAGAGGGCGACCGCGTCGTCGGCGGAAGGGGCGTGCGCCTCCGCCGCGCGCGGGGCGGGCAGGAGGACGGACGTGGTCGCAGCGAAAAGGCCGGCGGTGACTGCGAGGACGGACACGCGCATGCGGACGATCTCCGCCCGCCATCGTACATGCGGACGGCAGGGGTTTGGTAACCTCGTCCCATGCACGGCCGCCGTCGTTTCCGCGTCCCGCTCGCGGCGGGTGTCCTGGCGACGATGCTCGCGTCCCCGGTCGCGCGGGGCGCACCCGCGTCCGCCGCCGCCGCGCCCGTGCTCGCCGGCCTCCAGGCGTGGCTCGACGGCACCGTGTCGCTCCGCGCGGACTTCCGCCAGTCCCTGGTCTCGGGGGCGCTCGGGACGGCGACGGTCGAGACCGGATCGCTCTATCTCGAGCGGCCCGGAAAGCTGAGGTGGGACTACCGGGAGCCCGACAAGAAGATCGCGCTGCTCCTGGGAGACCGGACGTTCCTCTACCTCGAGGACGACCGCCAGTTCGTGCGCGGCCGGCTCGCCGCCGATCAGGCCCTGTTCCCGCGCCTGCTCGCCGGCGCGGACCGTGTCGTCGCCCTCTTCGACGCGACGCTCGTCGCGACCCCGCGCGAGGGCGGGAACGGCTCCTACCGGCTGCGGCTGACCCCGAAGGAGCGCCCCGGGGGCGTCGCGGTCGTCACGCTGGTGCTGGCGGACAAGACGTTCGCGATCACGGGCGCCGAGGTCCTCGACGAAGCCGGGAACCGCATGACCTACTCCCTGGGCCACCTCGTCCGGAACGGTCCTCAGCCAGAGGGGGTTTTCGCATTCGAGCCGCCGCCCGGAACGGAGATCGTCGACACCCCGTGAGCGGGGGCGCCGGGGCCAAGCCTCGCGAGCGCGTGTTACCATCCGCGGCGGTCGAACGGAGGGTGCGTTTGAGCAGGGCGGCGGGCTTTTTGGGCCAAAACGGGCGCGCGGTCGCGGAGCCGTCGGTTTCGGCGGACGACATCGTCGCGATCGTGGCGCCGCGCCTCGCGGAAGTCGAGCGCGTCTTCCGCGCGAATCTCGCCTCGCCGGTGTCGATCGTCGACGAGATCGGCAGTTTCGTCGCCGAGGGCGGGGGCAAGCGCGTCCGCCCGACGCTCCACCTCCTCTGCGCGGAGCTTTGCGGGTATCGCGGCGAGGACGACGTCGTGCTCGCCACCGTGCTCGAATTCATCCACTCGGCGACCCTGATCCACGACGACGTGATCGACGGTGCGTCGACCCGGCGCGGACGCCCCTCGGCGAATCACCTCTGGGGGAACACGATCACGGTGCTCTTCGGCGACTACCTCTACGCGAAGGCGATGGAGATGGCGCTGACCGCGGGAAGCCTCCGGGTCATGGACCGTCTCGCATGGATCACCCTCCGGATGACCGAGGGGGAAATGCTCCAGACGCGCTACCTCGGGCGCCTCGACCTTGCGATCGAGCAGTACCTCGACCTCATCGAGCGCAAGACGGCGGTCCTGTTCGGCGGCTGCTGCGAGCTGGCGGGCATCCTGGCGGGAGCCCCCGCTGAGGCACAGGAGCGGCTGCGCGCCTACGGCCTTCACATCGGCTTCGCCTTCCAGATCATCGACGACCTCCTCGATTTCACCGGAGACCCGGCGCTCCTCGGCAAGCCGATCGCGAGCGACCTTCGGGAGGGAAAGGCCACGCTCCCGGTGCTCGACCTCCTCGCTACCGGCTCGGAGCGCGCTCGGGCGCTCGCCGAGGGGATCGCCTCCGGACAGGCGCGTCCCGGGGACAGCGCCGAGCTGCGGTCGATGCTCGAGTCGTGCGGTGCCGTGGCCCGGGCCCAGGGGCGGGCGCGGCAGCACGCCGACGAGGCGGTCCGCCAGCTTGGCGGCTTTCCCGACGGCCCCGCGCGCCGCGCTCTGGCGTGCGTTCCCGACCTGCTCATCACACGCAGTCGCTGAAGACGCTCCGGTCGTCCACAAGATCTGGGGTGCGCCCAAAACGGCAACCCAGAATGTGGG
>DATKHQ010000005.1:0-7368 GCA_035510175.1 Candidatus Sulfotelmatobacter sp.
GAGATCGCTGGCCACGTTCGACGGGTACCGCGACATCGACCGGAAGGACCGGCCTCTCGAGACGCTGCGTCCGCCAGGCCTCTCACTCCTGCTGGCACCGGTCGCGCGCGTCGCTCCCTTGCACGTCGTCCCCGCCAAGACCGTCGTGCTGACCTGCGCGGTGGCGATGCTGGCGCTGCTGTTCGCCTTGGCCCGGCGGGACGCCGGCGACCTCGGCGCGGGGCTCGTGCTGGTGCTCGTGGCCTCGTCCCCGTACACGCTTCTCCACGCGACCGAGGTCGTCACCGAGGTCCCGTACATCCTCTGCACGATCGCCGCCATGCTCCTGATGACGCGGCGCGACGACGCGCCGGGACGGCGCGAGATCGCCCTCGCGGGGGCGCTCCTGGTCGCGGCCTCGCTGCTCAGGAGCGTCGGCGTGGCGCTTGCGGTGGCGGCGCTCGTCTGGATCGCGCTCGACCGGCGTCGCCGCGCGTGGTGGCCGGCGCCGGCCGCTTCGCTCTTCGTTTCGGGTGCGTGGGCGCTTCGGAACCATCTCGCCGCCGGGCCGACCTACACGAGCTCCATCGCAGCGCTGTTCAGGCAGTCGGGAGCCGGGAGCCTCCTGCGCTCGCGCGTCGAGGCGGCGGGGTTCTATGCGAGCCTGTTCTCCGACGTCCTGCTCCCGGGCCTGTGGCCGGGACGGCCGCTCTACGAGCGCCTGACCATCCGCGGCACCCCCGACCTCGGAGGATTGCACGGGCTCGGCTGGGCGGTCGCCGCGGGGATCGTTGCGCTCGTCGTGGCGGGCCTTTCGGCCCGCAGGCGGGACGGGTCCCTGATCGCGATCTATGCGGTGCTGTTCTTCGCCGCGCTCGTGATCTACCCGCCGCGTCACGAGCGCCTGGCCTGGCCGCTGGTTCCGCTGGCCTGGGCGGCCGTTCCCGCGGGCGTCGCCGCTTGCCGGCGGAAGCTGCCGAAGTCCGGCGGCACCGCGGCCGTCTCGGTGGCGATCGCGGCCGGCGTCCTGCTTTCGGCCTGGCAGGCGGCCGCGTCGGCGGCCATCGTCCGCGACAACACCGCGTGGCGGGAGGAGCGCGACGCCTTCTACGAGCACCGGATCCCCCCTCTCTACTTCGCCGACTGGCTCGCCGCTGGCCGGTTCCTGCGCGAGCACGCCCCGGAGGACGCGGTCGTTCTGACGCGGCACTCTGACGTCGGCCTGACCTCGCATCTCGTGCAGGAGCCGGTGAGGTTCGAGGACCTTTCCCCTTCGGGATGGAGGTCCCGGATCGCCCGTGCCGGTGCGCGCTACCTGGTCGTGCCGACTTCGATGTTCGGGCGGTTCTTCCCGATGGAGGTGCTCCCGGGTGATCCGGCCTACACGTACACGAGGATCTACGAGGCACGCGACGTGGCGATCCTCGAGGTGGCGCCGAACCGGAGCGGGACGATCTCGCCGCCGCCGGATTCGCGTGCCCTCCTCGAGGCGTGCTCGTCGGCGATGACGCGCGAACCCGGGCGGGTCGACCTGCAGGTCCGTCACGCCGAGCTCCTCGTGGCCGCGGGGCGGCGCGACGAGGCGATCCGCGAGCTGGCCGCCGCGGCCGAGGACCCTCGCGCCGACGTGCGCGTCGTGGTCGCCTTCGGCGAAGACCTGCTCGACGCCGGGCGCGACGACGAGGCGCTCGCGGCGTTCCGGCGCGCCGGCAGACTCCCCGAAGCGGAGCTCCTCGAGCAGCGCATCGCCCGCGGAGAGAAGGCGGCGGAGGAGTCGATCTCGGCCCACGGGGTCGATCGGTACGTCCGCGCGCGCGTGGCGATCGCCCGGGCCCGAGCGCTGATGGACCAGCTGCGCTGGGTCGAGGCGTACGCGGCGATCGAGACGGCGACCCGGTTCGACGACCAGGATCCGCTCGTGCTGCGGACCCTGGGAGACTGGCTGCTCCATACGGGCCGGAGCGAGGAAGCAGCGGTGGCGTTCGGTGAGGCCGGAGGACGGGGCGATCCCGGTGCTTCGGTGATCGCGAATGCGTTGCGCCCCGCGGTCGACGCGGAGGCGCACGCGGAGACCGCGGGGGCGGGGGCTATCGCCTCCGCGGCCACGTTCTTCGCGTCCCAGGGAATGCCGGGACGCGCCTTGGCGCTTCTCGAGCGCACGGCCCCACGGCTGACGGGAAACGCCGAGATCGCTCGCCGCCTAGCCGACCTCAGGAGCTTTTACGGACTCGACGGGGGCTCCCCGGCCCCGTTCTAGAATGCGCCGCGATGACCGCTTCCCCCGACACGCGCGTCGTCCTCGTCACCGGTGCATCGGCGGGAATCGGCCGGGCGGCGGCCCTCGCCTTCGCCAAGGAGGGCGCGACGGTGCTCGCGGTCGCGCGCCGGAAGGAGCTGCTCGAGCGGCTCGCCGCCGAGCCGGATGCGGGGGGCCGGATCGTGCCGATGGTCGCCGACGTGGCGGACGGGCACTCGATGGACGCCCTCGCCGCCGCGGTGCTCGCGCGCTACCGCACCCCCGACATCCTGGTCGCGAATGCCGGGATCGCGCTCGACGCCCGAATGACCGAGACGAGCGATGCCGCCCTCGAGGAGATCTTGGAGGTCAACGTGGTCGGGGTGTTCCGGACGATCCGGCCGTTCCTCCGGGGCATGATCGCGCGGGGGTCCGGGCGCATCCTCGTCGTCTCGTCGATCGTCGGAAAGCGGGGGACGCCCGGGTACACCGCGTACTCCGCGAGCAAGTTCGCCCTCCACGGGATGGCCGAGGCGCTACGCCCCGAGCTGCATGGGACCGGCGTGACCATCGGTCTGATCTGCCCGTCGTCGACTCTCACCGAGCTCGACGAGATGAAGCGGCGCGTGGGCCCGCAGCGGCCCAGCTTCCGCGTGGCCCGCCACTCGGCGGAGTCGGTCGCCCGCGCGATCGTGCGGATGGCGCGCTCGGAGCGCCGCGAGGTCATCCTGTCCGCCGAGGCGAAGCTGATGAACTGGGGGAACCACGTCGCTCCGGGGCTCGTCGACTGGATCCTCGCGAAGGCGCTCGTCAAGCCGAGGTGAGGCTACTCGGCTTTCGGAGCCGGACCGGCGAGCCGCTTGGCGCGCGCTTCGAGCGCCCGGCGCCGGCGCTGCGCGCGGCGGACCCGCTTGGCGAGCGCGCGGCGCTTCGGCAGATCGAGCGAGGGTCCTTTTTCGGCGAGCTTCTTCCTCAGGGTTGCGGTCTTCTGCTTGAGCTGCTCGGCGGACTTCTGCGGCATCGTGTATCTCCCGTCTGGCACGTGGGCCCGGGATTGTAGCAAGCCCGGGGGCCGCGGGTACAATCCGTCCATGCCGCCGTACGAGCGTCACGTGTTCGTCTGCGAAAACGCGCGCGACCCCGCCGACCCGAAAGGGTGCTGCGCGGCCAAGGGCTCGAAGGCGATCCGCGATCGCCTGAAGATCCTGGCCCGCGAAGCGGGCCTCAAGGGACGGATCCGGGTCAACGGCGCCGGCTGCCTCGATCAGTGCGCCCACGGCCCGACGATCGTCGTCTACCCGGAGGCGATCTGGTACGGGGGCGTCCGCCTCGAGGACGTCGACGAGATCTTCCGCGAGCACGTCCTCGGCGGCCGGCCGGTCGAGCGCCTCCGTCTCACGCACATGCGCCCGGCCGAGTAGCCGGTGCTCGTTGCCGGAAAGCGTTTCCTGGTCGTCGGACACCGCGGGGCGGCGGCCCGCGCACCGGAGAACACCGCCGTCTCGCTCGAGGCCGGGCTCGATTCCGGAGCCGACGCCATCGAGATCGACGTCGGATTGAGCCGCGACGGCCGCGCGGTCCTTCTCCACGACACCACGCTCGACCGGACGACCGACGCCCGGGGCCCCCTGCGGGGGAAGGACTGGGCGGCTCTCGCACGCGTCGATGCCGGCGCGCGCTTCGCGAGCCGCTTCCGCGGCGAGCCCCTGATCGACCTCGACGACGCGCTCGCGATCGTGAGGCCCCGCGCGGCGATCATCGTCGAGGTGAAGGCGGTGGGTGACAGGGACGACGCCTCGCGTGCCGATCGCGCGACCGTCGACGCGGCGCTCGCGGCGTTCTCCCGAACCGGCGGACTGCGGGGGGTGACGCTCTCGTCGTCGTGCTGGCCGATCCTCGCGTACGCCTCGTCCCGCGCCGCGGGGCTCGACGTCGCCCTGACCGTGGGATTCTCGGAGCGGCGCGACCCGATCGGGTGGGCTCACAGAACCGGCGCCTCGACGCTCCATCCGAACCATCTCCTCTGCTCGTCCGCCTACATCGAGCGCGCTCACGCCGCGGGGCTCGGCGTGATCCCCTACACCGTCAACCGAGTCGGCAAGGCCCGAAGCCTCGCCGCGACGGGTGCCGACGGCATCTTCACGGACGATCCGCGCGCGATGATCCGTCATCTCGCGGCGGACGAGTCCCCCGGCGACGCGCGCGCGCTGGCGCTGGGGATCGACCAGGGAAGCGGCGGCACGCGCGCCGTCCTGGTCGACAGGTCCGGAGACGTCGTCGCGTCGCGGTCGGTCGCCGTCGGCTCGCGCCGCGGGCGGTCGGGGGCGATCGTGCAGGATCCGCTGGCGATCGCCGCCTCGGTCGTGCGCGCGGCGGCCGCGGTCGCGGACGGAGCGCGCCGGGAGATCGCCTGCGCGGGCCTCGCCGTCCAGCGGTCCTCGATCCTGGTCTGGCGCAAGTCCGACGTCGAGCCGCTCACCCCGGTCGCGTCGTGGCGGGCCGGGCGGCCGTACGTGCCCCCTCCCGCGCTCGCCCGTCTCGAGGACCGGATCCGGCGGGCGACGGGGCTGACGGCGCGGTATCCCTACGGAGCGATCCGGCTCGCGGCGCTCCTCACCGACCACGCCGATCTCGCGCGCGGTCTGGCCTCGGGGCGGTACGTCGCGGGCCCGCTCGGAGCCTTCCTCGTCGCGCGCCTGTGCGGCCGCTCCGCCGCCGCGTGCGACCCGTCGCTGGCCCAGCGGACCCTGGCGTTCGACCTGCGTCACGGGAGCTTCTCGCACGAACTGTGCGAGGCGCTCGGCGTTCCGGTGGACTGTTGGCCCCCGGTCGCCGCATCCGCGCGCGCGCGAGGAGCGCTGCGCCTCGGACGCCGCCGGATTCCGATGCGGGCCCTTCTGGGCGACGTCGGCTCCGCGGCACGCGCGTGCGTCGGTCCGGTCGCGGACGCGCGGACCGGGGTGCTCGTGCTTGGCACGGGCGGGTTCGTCGTGGTCCCGACGGGGCGCCGGCGGCGCGCGGCCGACGGGCTGCTGACCACGCTCCTCTACGAGGACCGCGCGGGTCCGGTCTACGGACTCGAAGGAACGGTGCACGGGCTCGCGTCCGGGCTCGCGAGGGCGGGCGCTTCCGGCGGGTGGGACTCGCTTCCCGTCCCCCGCATCGCAGCCCGGGGTGCCGCGGCCGCGCGCGTGCCCGCAGTCGTGGCGGCCCTCGAAGGAACCGGGACGCCGGACTGGGACGTCACGCCACGGTTCGACGTCGAGGCCGGATCATTCACCCCGGAGGAGATCGTGCGCGGCACCCTCGAGGACCTGGCCTCCCGGTTCGGTCGCATCTCCGATCTGCTCCGCGAGGCAGGCGCGCTCCCGCAACGCTTCGTCGCGACCGGAGGGCTCGCGTTCTCGCCTCATCTGGTCGCCCGCATCTCGGACCGGATGGGGGTGCCGGTCGACGTCGATGCGCGCACCGACCGCACGGCGGCCGGTGCCGCGCTCCTCGCGAGCCATGGCCGCTGAGGCATTCGGGCGGACCGCGATCCGGAGGCTCAGATCCCCGCTGATCCGCTGGTACCGCCGCCACAAGCGGGACCTCCCGTGGCGGCGGACGCGCGATCCGTATGCGATCTGGGTCTCGGAGGTGATGCTCCAGCAGACGACGGTCGCCGCCGTCGTGCCCTACTGGGAGCGCTTCCTGGACCGGTTTCCGGACGTCGAAACGCTCGCCGCGGCCCGGGAGGACGACGTCCTCGCGGCCTGGAGCGGTCTAGGGTACTACTCCCGCGCGCGCAACCTGCGCAGGGGCGCGATCGCGGTGATGGAGCGGCATCACGGATCGCTTCCGGACACGACGGAGACGTTGCTCTCGCTCCCCGGCATCGGCCGGTACACGGCCGGCGCCATAGCGAGCCTGGCGTTCGCCGCTCCCGCCCCCATCGTGGACGGCAACGTCAAGCGCGTCTTCGCCCGTGTGTTCGCCATCGGGACTCCGCCGGGGCCCGGCCTCGATCGAACCGCGTGGTCGGTCGCCGAAGCGCTCGTTCCCGGCCGCGATCCCGGCGACCTCAACCAGGCGATCATGGAGCTCGGGGCGACCGTCTGCACGCCGCGGGCGCCGCGCTGCGGCGACTGCCCTCTCGCACGGGAGTGCGCCGCCCGCGCCGCCGGGAGTCCCGAGGCGTATCCCGCACGGAGGACCACGGCGGCCGCGCGATCCGTCCTGGCCGCGGCCGCATGGATCGAGCGGCGCGGAAAGGTCCTGCTCGAGCGCCGCCATCCGGGAGCCGTGTTGCGAGGGGAGTGGGACGTCCCGATCGTCGCGGTCCCCGCGGGCCGGGACGCGCGCCGGGCGCTCGCCCGGGCTCTCGAGACGCGGCATCACCTCACCGTCGGCATCGGCGGACGGGTCGCCCGGATTCGGCATGCGATTCTCGACGACCGGCTGACGATCGACGTCTACCGCGTGACGCTCGAGGCCTCGCTCCCACGCTCGAGCCGGCTGCGATTCGTCTCGCCCTTGGATCTCGATCGCGTCGCGCACTCCGGAGCCACGCGGAAGGTCGTTGCCGCCGCGCAAGCTCCCGCGCCCGAGCCTCAGAAGCGATCCCACAGGTCGCGCTCGTCCGGTCGCGCCTCGTCGTCGTCCGGGGCGATGCGCCGCTCGAACGCGTAGTCCTTCCCCTCCATCAGCGGGACCGCGCCGACCGCGACGTCGAGCCCCGCCCAGTACGACAGAAACGCCGTGACCACGACGCCGATGACGCCGCGCCGCCCCCCGGTTGCCGTCAGCGCGACCAGCGACGTCGCCGTCAGGAGCGCCGGCGGATAGAGGAGGAGCCGCAGCGCCGCCGCGTGCGTGCGGCCGTTCTCGGTCGACGCCACGTCGCGCACGCCGCGCCCGACCGTGAACCCGAGCGCCAGGCCGCCGAACAGCGCCCACCATTCCAGCCAGCGCAGGAACTCGCTCTCGAGCCCGCCGAGATCCCGCCACGGCGCGGCGACGCACCACAGCGCCGCGCACCACACGAGAAGCCACGCCGCACCGGCGAGGCGCCGAATCGCGCCACGGGACATGGACCGTCCTCCGAGAGGCGGCGGGACCGGAGGGATCATCCATCGCAGGTCTCGACGGCGGAGCCCGCGGTGAGAGACGGC
>DATKHQ010000006.1:0-8621 GCA_035510175.1 Candidatus Sulfotelmatobacter sp.
CTCGCGCGCGCGCGAGCCGCGGCCGGCGATCCCGATGCCGCGGAGTGGATCGTCGAGGCGACCGACGCGCTCGAGCGCTAGCGCGTCTCGACGAGCCGGATCCGCTGCCGGACGCACGGCGCGGTCGAAGCGGGCGCGGAGGCCGTGTCGAGGCCGGTGACCCCTATCCGGCGCAGATCGCGCGCCAGCTCGTCGTAGCGGCCGGAGGGGACGTCGATCTCGTACACGCCGTCGGCTCTGGGCTGCTCGCTGCCGCGACCGCCGAGGCCGCGCGCGAGGACCTCGAGATCGCGCGCTGCCGCGCCGGCGTTCGGAACTGCCCACTCCGCGAGCCGTCCGGCATCGACCCAGCTGTCGCCGCACACGACTCCGACGCCTCCCTGGGGCAGCAAGATCGTCTTCTGATACAGCCGCCCGAAGCTCGTCGTTTCCTGCGCGGAGGCGGGAGGCTCCTGACCCGCCTCGCGACTTCCGGAGGAAACCGGCATCGACGAGACGGCGGTGCTGGCCGCCTTGCGGTCGAGGTCCCTCGCCGCGAGTCGAAGCGCCTCGTCCTTCGCGCGCGCCAGCTCGTCCGCGGGTGCTGCGGCCTGGGCGGCGGGAGCGGGCGGAGGGGCGAGCGCGACATTCTTCTTGAGCTTTGCCTCCTCTTGCCCGATCGCCTCACCGCCCGACGGTTGCTCCTGCGGCCGGTTTCCGGCGAGCGGCGCGCCGCCCGCGTACGCGTGCCTCTCGGCCGGCGGCTGTGACTGCAGCCGTGCCTCCGTGCGATTCTCGTGGTCCGCGGAGGAGCTCTTCTCGGCGGGAACGGGCGCCGGCGCGTACGGGACCGGCGACGGGACCGCAGAAGGCGTGAACGTCCCCTGCCTCCATTGGAACGCGACCAGCAGCCCCACGGCGCCGATCGTCGCGGCGATGGAGACCGGAAGGAACCAGCGCCTCCGCGCCGGCATCGGCGTGACGATTGCACGGTCGACGTGGGCGCCGATGCGCGCCGCGAGATCCGCGGTGGGCTCGGGAACCGGCTCCGCGGCGACCGCGGCGGCGAGCAGGTGGAGCGCCTCCAGCTCGGCGCGGCAGGAGGCGCACTCGGCCAGGTGGTGGTCGACGCGGTGGCGGTCCTCGATCGGAAGCTCGTCGTCGAGGTAGGCGGCCAAGAGCTCGCTCGGGTGTCCGGACTCCATGCCGTTCACGCTCCCCTCCCTTCGACGCACTCGCGAAGCGCCGCGCGGGCCCGCGCGAGCCGCGAGCGGACGGTGCCCAGCTCGATCCGGAGCACGGACGCGATCTCGTCGTAGGCAAGCGACTCCGCATCGCGCAGAGCCACGATCGCGCGCCACGGCGCCGGGAGCCGCTGGAGACAATCGGCCAGCCGCCTCATCAGCTCCTTGGTCTCGAGCGCGTGGAGCGGTGTCTGGCGCGCGCTCGCCAATCCGGCCGCCCGCTCGACCTCCGGCCGGATGCCGTCCGGACCGTCGGCCCGCTCCGACTCGAGCGAGTCCGACGCGCGGCGCATCCTCTCGGCGGCCCGCGTCTGGTGGTTGAGCGCGCGCGTGACCGCGATCCGGTGGAGCCACGTCGACAAGCGCGACTCGCCGCGGAAGCTCGACAGCGTCCGGAACGCGGTCAGGAAGACCTCTTGCGCGACGTCGTCGGCATCGTCCCGGTTGCGGACGATCCTCCAGGCCACTTTCCAGACCCGCGGCGCGTGCCTCTCCACGAGACGATCGAACGCGGCGCGGTCCCCCGACTGCGCCCGACGGACCAGCTCGGCGTCGTCGGGCGGAACTTTCCCGGAGGCGTCGTCCGGATCTCGCATCGATCGAAGAATGCCATGGACCGGCCCCGTCATCGCAGGGGTCTCCTCCAACCGTTGGGACAGGCGCCGGGCGGTCCGGTTCCCGGGAAGGGTCCTCGCCATTTCGATTGCTATAGTGGCGCCGAATGCCGATCCCGCTTCTCGACGACCTGCGGGGCCGCGGATTCCGCGGCGAAATCCTGGCCGAAGCGCCCCTGGCTCCCTTCACGACGTGGCGTATCGGCGGCCCGGCCGAGGTCCTCGCCACGGCGGCCGCTCCGGAGGACGTCGAGCTGGCCGTCCGGTTCGCCGTCGATCGCGCGATCCCGTGGCGGGTCCTCGGCAACGGCTCGAACCTCCTCGTCCGCGACGAGGGGGTTCGCGGCCTCGTGCTGCGCGTGCGCAAGGCGCTCGACGGCGTCGCGGTCGACGGGGGCGTGATCGTCGCGGGGGCCGGCGCGTCCTTCCCGTCGGTCGCGCGGGCGGCGGCGGAGCACGGCCTGGCGGGGCTCGAGTTCGGAGCGGGCATCCCGGGGACGGTCGGCGGCGCGATCGTGATGAACGCCGGGTGGCACGAGTTCGAGACCGGGTCGCGTGTCGCCGAGGTCGAGTTCCTCGAACCGGACGGGCTCGTCGTCTCCTACCCGGCGCGCGCCTGCCGGTTCGGATACCGCACGAGCGCGTTCCGGACGCGGCGGGGCGTCGTACTGCGCGCCGGGTTCGTCCTGGAGCCGGACGAGCCGCTCGCCGTCGCGGCGCGCCTGGAGGGCTTCGCCGCGAAGCGGAAGGAATCGCAGCCGACCGAACTCCCCTCGTGCGGCTCGGTCTTCCTGAAGCCCGAGGGGGACTTCGCCGGACGCCTCATCGAGGCCGCGGGTCTCAAGGGACACCGGATCGGGGACGTCCAGGTCTCGCCGAAGCACGCGAACTTCTTCGTCAACCTCGGCAGGGCCAGCGCCAAGGACGTCTTGGCGCTCGTCGAGCTGGTCGAGGCGGAGGTCGCGCGGACCTCGGGAGTCAAGCTCGTCCGCGAGTTCGAGCTGTGGTGATCGGGGACATTCTGCTTTTCCCCTCCTAGGACAATCCCTTTCTTCTTGCTCGGCTCCCCGGATACCGCCTCGCTGCAAAGAATGGGGATTGTCCTAGGAGGGGAAAAGCAGAATGTCCCCGATCACCAATCAGGCCGTCATTAGACTGCGCACGCGCTCGACGAAAGAGGCCTGCACGGCCTCGTCGAGCACCACCCGGTCGACCTCGTCGACGAGCAGGCCGTCGAACAGAGCCTTCTTGTTCTCGACGACCTGGCGGACGCGCTCCTCGATGGCGCCCTTGGTGACGAAGTGCAGGACCTGCACGCTCTGCCGCTGGCCCATCCGGTGGACGCGCCCGATCCGCTGCTCGAGGATCGCGGGGTTCCACGGGACCTCGAGGTTGACGACGACCGACGCCGCGTCCTGAAGGTTGAGCCCGAGCCCGCCGGCGTCGGTCGAGAAGAGCACGCGCAGCGCCTCTTCGGACCGGAACGCGTCGATGGTCTGCTGGCGCGTCCTCGTGTCCATTCCGCCGTGAAAGACCGCCGCACGCTCGCCGCGCCGGTCGAGCAGCGGCCGGACGACCAGATGCGCGAGGCGCAACAGCCGCTCCCACTGGCTGAACACGAGCACCTTCGCCCCCGGGCGCTCGAGCAGGTCCTCGAGGACGTGCGAGAACTCCTCGAGCTTGGGCGAGTGGATCCACCTGAGGTCGCCCTCGCCCGAGCGGGCGTCGCGCAGCCGCCGCTCGACCGCGTCCCACTCGTACTGGGCCCAGGCGTTGCACAGGATCCGCATCGAGGTCAGCGCCTGGAGGAGGAGCCGCACCTCCGCGGTCTTGAGCGGCCGGTTCTGCGCGAGGAGCGTCGCGACCTTCCGGGCATGCCGCCGGTAGGGACGCCACTGGGTCGGGGTCATCTCGGTCCAGAAGGTGTTGTCGGTGCGCGGCGGCAGCTGGTCGAGCACCTCGCGCCGCTCGCGGCGCAGGAAGAACCCGGCGAGGCGCGAGCGGAGGAGATCGAGCGCCTCGTACGCGACGATCTTGCCGCCGGGCTCGGTCACCGCGTGGAACGGGAGGAGCCGCCATCTCGGGCCGAGCGCCCTCGGGTTCAGGAACTCCACCAGCGAGTGCAGCTCCGACAGGCGGTTCTCGAGCGGGGTTCCGGTGAGGACGAACGCGTGCGGGCTGTGCAGCTCCTTGATCGCCTTCGCGGTCTTGGTATCCCAGTTCTTGATTCGCTGCGCCTCGTCGAGGATGACGAGATCGGCGGAGGCCTTGCGCACCAGCTCGAGGTCGCGCAGCGCGAGCTCGTAGTTGAGGATCAGGAATCCGTCCGTCCACCGGCGGTAGGCGCTCTGGCGCATCGTCCGGGAACCTTCGACGATGCGCGCCTGCTCCCCGCAGGCCTTGGCGATCTCGCGGGCCCACTGGAGCTTGAGCGAGGCGGGACAGACGACGAGAGCCTTCCTCAGGCCGGCGGTGCGGCGCAGGAGCAGGGTCGCGACGATGGCTTGCAGCGTCTTGCCAAGCCCCATGTCGTCCGCGAGGAAGGCGCGCCCGCGCCGTGCGAGGAACAGGGCGCCGTCCCGCTGGTAGGGATGGAGCTCGAAGCCGAGGTCGCGGATCGTCTCCTCCCAGATCGCGTCGCCTTCTGAGACGACGCCGAGCGTGGCGGCGATCTCGGCCGCGCGCTGCGCCTCGGCGATCCTCTCGGTCACGGCCGGGTCGAGGTCGAACGCGAGCCCGCCGGCGGCGGCGGCCTGGCGCGCCGCCTCGATCGCGGCCCCGGCGCGCGCCACCGGGCTCTCGCCGTCCTGCGGGGGCTTGAGCCACCCTCCTCCGTCGAAGTGCTCGGGGATCGCCTCGGGCACGGGAGCGTCGACCACGTCGACACGGATCTCCCGGAGCGGCTCCGGAACCGTGACGGGCCACTCGGTGGGGCGCCACCACACGGAGACGTACCCGCCGGTCGGCTTCTTCGGCTGCCGCAGGTACCAGGCCCGCACCCGCTCGACGTGCTTGCAGCTGGCCAGCTCGCTCTTCTCGTAGTCGGGGCAGGTGCACGACGCGCCGGCGGGGTCGAGGCCGCGGAGCGTGACCGTGTACGGGCCGAGGCGGCCGTGCCCGGGGACGCGGAAGCGCGGGGGGCCGCCGGCGCGCTTGACCCGCGTGACGTGAGGCCGCTCCTTGCGCGCCCGCTGCTTGCGCGCCTTGAGCTCGTCCTCGCGCGCCAGCTCGACCCGCTCCTCCCGCGTGAGCGCCCACTCCCCGGGTCCGGCGAGCAGCGTCCCGGCCTGCATCGGCGCGTGGGTGACGATGCGCCCCTGCCCCCGGGCCAGACGCCCCGCCCTGCGGGCGCGCCTCTGCGAGCCGGCGACGTGGACGACCGGCGGGCGCGGGAACCGGAGCGCCTCGATGGCGGCGACGGCGTGCTTGCACACCGGTCCCCCCTCGAACGGGCACTCGCACTGGCTGCCGAGCGACCCCTCCTCGACCGAGACCGCGACCCGGTACGGGGTCGGGCCCTGGTCGCGGACCCTCGCCTCGACCGATCGCCCGTCGTCGGCGAGCCGGAGCGATTCCACCTTTCCCAGGAGGGCGGACTCGTGGCCGGCGTGCGCCACCCGCTCGCCCGCCCACTCCCGAAGGTCGGATTCGAGCAGGACGGGATCGGCCGCGATCGAGGCGGCCGCGGGGCGCGGCGGCTTCTTCGTCCGTCGTTTCAAGAGTCCTTCCCGAGGAATCGGGCGGTTCAAGCCGGTCAGTGTGCCCCAAGGAGCGAAACCGCGCCAGCCTTGCCCGCGGCCGCGAAACGGCGGTAGCATCGGCGGCTCGTGCCCGCGGGAGCGGGGGGAAGGCCCGATGCCGGCCAAGAACATCGCGCGCCGCCGGGCGCCGGCGCGACCTGCGGCCAGACGCGGCGCACCCTCACCCCTCGACGCGGCCTTATCCCGGATCCTGTCGTTCGTCGCGGAGGCGCACCCCGACGCGTATCCGCGGGTGGCCGAAGCCTTTGCTACGGCGGCCGTCGTCGCGCGGCGTGGGCGGCCAGGGCTTCCCGAAACGCTCACGGCGCTGCGCAAGCCCTTCTCGGCGGCCCTCGCAGCCTCGCGGCCGAAGAGAGCGGACCGCTCGCTCGCGGAGACCACCCCCGGCGTGCCGGCGCGCGTGCGGTTCGAGCAAGCGGAGGAGGCCCTCCGGGACGGGTGCGACGGCGCGCTCGCGCGGGAGGCGCTGCGCGCCTCGCTATCCCACGAGGAGCGCCGCGAGATCCTGCGCGGCATGCTGCTCACGCGCGCGACCGACAACCGCCTGAAGCTCTTCTTCACCGGCGGCGAGGTCCGCTACGGCCGCGCGGCCTTCCAGGGGAAGGGGTTCCGCTCCCTCGGCCAGGAGGCGATCTACGCGGCGGCGATCCGGCTCAGGCGGGGAGCCTCCTGGCGCGGCGACGACGGCGCATGGCGGGGGGACGTGGTCGCCCCCATCATCCGTGACGCGGGCGCGGCCCTGGCGATGCGCCCGGAACCGGCGACGGTGCGGATGATGCTCAACGGGCAGATGGGGAAGGCGGGCCCCCCGATGGACGGGAAGGACCTCCACATCGGGGACTTCGGGTGGGGCGTCATGCCCGCCTCGGCCCCGCTGACGATCTCGTCGATGACGGTCGCCGGGCTCGCGATGGCCTTCCGGCTGCGCGAGGAGCCGCGCGTCGCGGTGTCGTTCGTCGGTGAGGGCGCGACCTCGCTCGGCGAATGGCACGAGGCGATCAATCTCTGCGCGGCGCGCAAGCTCCCGGCGATCTTCTGCGTCGAGAACAACCAGACCGCCCTGTCGACCCCGGTCGCGGAGCAGTCGGCCGTCCGCGTCTTCGCGGACAAGGCCGCGGGTTACGGCATCCCCGGCGTCACGATCGACGGCACCGATCCCGACGCGATCGCGGCGGCGTTCGCGTGGGCCGCCGGGCGGGCGCGCTCCGGAGAGGGGCCGTCTCTGATCGAGCTGGTCGCGATGCGGATGTGCGGGCACGCGCATCACGACGACATGCTCTACCTCGGCAAGGACCCGCACCCGTCCTGGGAGTACGCCCGGCCCAGCGGCGAGGGGTACGCCGATGCCGCGCTGTTCGAGTTCTGGGCGAAGCGCGACCCGATCCCGACGTATGCCGCGCGTCTCGTCCGCGAAGGAGTCATCGGGCGAAACGATCTCGAGTCCTGGAAGGCCGAGGCCTCGGAGATCGTCGAGACGGAAGCGCGGGCCCTGATCGAGGCTCCGTGGCCGAGCGGCGACGAGGCCGGAGCCGGAGTGCTCGCGGATGAGCCGCCGCGCCGTCACGTCGAGCCGCTCGAATCGAGAGCCTCGCGGCCGAGCCGACCTCTTCCCTCGGTCGAGGACGCCCCCGCCTTCGACCCGAAGGGGCGGACGTTCCTCGAGGCGGTGATGCTCGGTGTCGGCGATGCGCTCCGATCGGATCCGCGCGTGTTCGTGTACGGCGAGGATGTCGGCGGCGCTTACGGGAACGCGTTCCTCCTTTTGCGGCCGCTCCTCAAAGAGTTCGGGAACCGCATCCTCAACTCGCCGATCGCCGAGGGTGGAACGATCGGCGTGTGCGTCGGCGCCGCGCTTGCGGGGATGCGGCCGATCGGCGAGATCCAGTTCAACGACTTCGTCGCGACCGGCTTCAACCAGCTCGTCAACAACGCCGCGAAGATCCGGTACCGCTGGGGCGGATCGGTGCCGATGGTGTTGAGGATGCCCTGGGGTGGCCTCCGCCGCGCCGGCCCGTATCACTCGCAGAACACGGAAGCCTGGTTCTACCGGACGCCGGGGCTGAAGATCGTCTGTCCCTGGACGCCGCACGACGCCCGCGCTCTGCTCGCGGCCGCGGTCGCCGATCCGGACCCGGTCCTGTACTACGAGCACATCGCGCTCTACCGCGAGCCGAAGATCAAGCAGCGCCTCGACGACTCCCCTCCCGAGCCGATCCCCATCGGGAAGGCGGCACTGCGCCGCGCTGGACCCGATCTCGCGATCGTTTCCTACGGCGCTTACGTCCATCTCGCGATGCGCGTCGCGGAAACGCTCGCGGCCGAAGGCGTCGAGTGTTCGGTCATCGATTTGCGCTCCCTGCAGCCTCTCGATCGCGACCTCGTGCTCGCGGTCGCGCGGCATTGCGGGAAGGTCCTGATCTGCCACGAAGACTCGCGCACGGGAGGCCTGGGCGAATCGCTCGCCGCGATCATCCAGGAGGAATGCTTCGAGGAGCTCGATGCGCCGGTGCGGATCGTGGGTGCTCTCGACGCGCCGGTCCCGTACTCCCCTTCGCTCGAGGATGCGTTCCTGCCAGGCGAGGAACGCGTTCTCCGCGCCGCGCGATTGCTCGCGGCTTACTGACGCGCGGCCTCGAGCGCAGCCATGAACGAGCCGCGATCCCTCGGCTCGACCCGTCCGTAGATCGTGCCGTCCTTCTTGACGAGCAAGGACACGGGAAACTCCGCCACACGATCGAATGGCGGGGGCATGTCATCGGTCTCCACGAGGAGCGGGAACGCAACGTGGGCGGGATCCGTGAGCTTCCTCTGATTCTCCGGCGTGTCGTCGCACAAGCCCACGAACGCGACACCCTGCGGGGCGAGCTCCTGCTGGAGGCTCGCAAGAGTCGGTAGCTCCAAGACGCACGGGTGACACCACGTCCGCCAGACGTTGATGACGAGCAGCTTCCCTCGAAACTCTGAGAGTCGATGGGAGTGCCCGTCGATATCGTTGAGCGCAAAGTCCGGGATCGGCTTCCCGA
>DATKHQ010000007.1:0-12502 GCA_035510175.1 Candidatus Sulfotelmatobacter sp.
GTACGTGGAGCCCGCGCCGGGGTCCGGCCGCGGGCTTCTCGAGGCGCTCGCCAAGGAGTCCTGCCTCGTCGTCACCGACGAGTTCCCGTGCTTCTTTCTGCCGTCGATGGTCGCCGCCGCGGCGCGGCGCCTCTCCGTGCGCCTCGAGGCGGTGGACTCGAACGGGCTCCTCCCGATCCGGGATGCCGCCATCGCCTACCCGAGCGCGTACGCCTTCCGGAGGCACCTGCAGAAAACGCTCCCGCGTCATCTCGCCGCGTTCCCCGAGCCCGACCCGCTCGCTGCGGACGGCCTCGTTCGAGGCCCGGTTCTCGATCCGCAGATCCGGTCCCTGTGGCCGAGCGCGGGTTCGAGGTTGGCTTCGTTGCCGATCGACCACGGAGTCCTCCCGGTCGACGGCTTTCCCGGCGGCGAGCGGGCCGCACGCAAGCGCCTCGAGACGTTCGTGTCGTCCCGAGTTTCGAGCTACCTCGACGTTCGGAGCGAGCCGGATGACGACGGGACGAGCGGCCTGTCCCCGTACCTCCACTTCGGGCACGTCTCGATCCACGAGACTGTCGCGGCGCTCGCCGCGCGGGAGGGGTGGACGCCGGGCGACGTCTCGCCAGACGTGTCGGGAAAGCGCGAGGGGTGGTGGGGCATGAGCCCTGCCGCCGAGGCGTTCCTGGACCAGTCGGTCACGTGGCGGGAGCTCGGGTACAACTTCACCGCGCGGCGTGAGGACTACGCGGAGTTCGAGTCGCTGCCGGACTGGGCCCGTCGCACGCTCGTCGTGCACGCCGCGGACCCTCGCGCGCACGTCTACGAGCTCGAGGCGTTCGAGCAGGCGCGCACCCACGACCCGCTCTGGAACGCCGCGCAGAATCAGCTCCGCCGCGAGGGCCGGATCCACAACACGCTCCGGATGCTGTGGGGGAAGAAGATCCTCGAGTGGTCGAAGGGCCCGGAGGAGGCGCTCGACGTCATGATCGAGCTGAACAACAAGTTCGGTCTCGACGGGAGGAACCCGAACTCGTACTCCGGAATCTTCTGGGTCCTCGGACGCTACGACCGCCCCTGGGGACCGGAGCGCCCGGTCTACGGCGTCATCCGGTACATGACGAGCGAGAACACGGCCCGGAAGCACGACGTTAAGGGGTATCTGCGCCGGTACGCTCCCCGCGCCGATGGGGCGCTTTTCGGGGCGATGCCGCCGGGATGATTTTCTCTTTGCATTGCAAAGTAGTTTGCAGTATCTTCCCTCCGAACCCCACTCCCAGAGGGAGCCGCCCATGAAAGGTCGCCTCGTCCGTGCGCTGGTCCTGATCCTCGCCATCCCCGCCGCCGGCTGTTTCTTCTTCGGCGGCCACGAAACGCCCCTCGGTCACGCCGCCGCCATCGGGGACACCGCCTCCATGAAGAGCCTGCTCGACGCGGGCGCCGATCCCAACCAGTCCGGGGCCTACCGACTGACCCCGTTGGCCCTCGCCGCGCGCACCGGCCACCTCGACGCGATCGAGATGCTCTTGGCCCGAGGCGCCGACCCGCATCGCGGCAGCGGATTCAGCGCCTGGCCGCCCCTGGCGCACGCGATCCACAAGGACCAGCGGAAGGCCGCCCTGCGCCTGCTCGACACCTACACGGGCCCGTCCCCCGACCTGAGCAACGCGCTCGACATGGCCGCCGGGTACGCCCAGGCCGACATCGTCGCGGCGCTCCTCGCCCACGGCGTCGACCCCGCCCTCTCGCGGGCGGACGGCACGGGCGCCCTGTCGCTCGCGGCGGGCGGCTCCTTCGACCTCGACTGGTCGTACCAGAGCTGCGACGCGCACACGGCCACCGTGCGCGCGATCCTCGCGACGGCCCCCGATCTGAGGCTGCACGGATCCGCGGGCGACGCCGCGCGCAAGTCCGCCGAGCGCCACGGCTGCACGGAGCTGCTGGCGCTGCTCCGCTGACTAGGACCCCAGCCGGAGTGCGGCGCCGAGCTTCCGCTCGAGGCGGTCCTTGAGCCAGTGCGGGTCCCACCACTCCACCGGGCTGACCGGCAGCCCGTGCAGGAGGATCGCGAAATGGAGGTGGTCGCCCCCCGCGAGGCCGGTGTCGCCGCTGCGTCCGAGAACTTGCCCGCGCGTGACGTGATCGCCGGGCTTCACGTCGATCGCGGAGAGGTGGCCGTAGAGGCTCATCAAGCCGTACCCGTGGTCGACGATCACGGCGTTCCCGTAGATGTCGAAGAACTTCGCGAGCACCACGATCCCGTCGTTGGCCGCCGGGACCGGCGCGTGGGCGAGCCCGGCCATGTCGAGCCCCAGGTGGTCCTCCTGGTCGACCGTGCGCCCCTGGTAGACGTAGCTGCGCCGGTCCGCGAAGTGCGCCATCACCTTGGTGTTCACCATCGGGAGGAACGGGCGCGACCAGAGGAACTGCGGTTTCGAGGTCTTCGAGATCGTGATCAGCTCGGCGTTGTCCACCTTGCGCAAGTCGCGGTTGATCTGGAGGTAGTTCTCGAGGAGGCTCCCCTTGTCGGTGAGCTCGTGGTTCTGCGCCATGATCGGCGGCACCACCTTGTTCAGAAACTTGTCGTCGAGCGGTATCGTGTCCCGGTGGAGCGGCTTCGGGAAGAACTTGTCGATGAACGACGCCTGCGACCGGTTCCCCACGTCGTCCTCGGCGATCAGGCGCACCTTCGAGGCGTCGTCGAGGTCGTAGGGAACCGCGAAGAGCGCGAAGCGGTCCGCCGGCCCGCCCCCCGGAAGCGGGAATCCCGGGAAGAACCATCCGCCGGCTTCCACGCCGTCCTTGACCGACGTCTCCCCGACCTTGTAGACCACCGCCTCGCACCCGCCCTGGTTGACGTAAACGAACGTTGAGACCGAGCCGACCGACGGCGGCGTCAGGCGGACCGGAAGCGTCAGCTCCTTCACGACCGGTCCCGGATGACGCAGCCAGCTCCCGGCGCGCTCCGCCGTCACGCGGATCGTCGCCTGCCCCTGCTTCAGGTCCTTCTGCACCTCGCGGCCGAACTCGAGCTTGAGCGTCTCGGACGAGGTCCTGGCACCGCCGAACCGCCACGCCGGGGCCGGCGTGTACGTCTTGTCGGCGACGGTCGAGGTGCGCGGCTCCTGGATGAACTCGACTTTCACGCGGCTGAGGCCCCGGACCGGCTCCAGGACCGTGACGGTCACCGGCGTCCGCACTCCGATCGCCTTGGTGCCCGCCTCGATCTTGATCTCGGGCTCCGGGCCCACGCGCAGCGCGCCGCGCGCCGCGAGAGCGAGCCCGGCCAGCAGGACGAGCACGAGCAGGACGCGCCATCCGAGGCCTGAGGACTCCCGCCGCGTGCTGTAGGACGTCTGACGTCTCATCGCCACGAGCCCGCCTCCTCGAGAATTGCGCGCATCATCGGCGCGTAAAAGGTCCAGTAGAACGCGGTCTCGGACGGCGCGATCTTCCACGATTCGAGCAGACCGCGCACGGAGAGGTACCCCGCGAACGGCACAGGCTCCGGGTCCATCGGATTGTCTGCGAAGTCCCCCGCGAAATACCACGCCGCTCCCGACCCGCTTCCCGCGCGCCGCGTCACGGCCGGGAAGTCCTCCGGGAGGCCACGGGCCGCGAGCCGCTCGCGGCCCGCCGGGGGGAGATGCCAGTGGAACGACGCGAGACGCGTCGTGGCCCCTCCCGCGTCGTCAACGACGTCGAACCAGTACGGGTACGGCACGCCGCCCCGCGCGCCGCCCAGAGCCTCCCCCGCCCCCGGCTCGCGCTCGATCGTGAGGCCGACCGATTCCGCCTCGAAGCCTATCCGCAGGACCTCGCAGTGCTCGTCGTCCTGCATGAGAACGTACCCGGGACCGGTGAACGCCCAGGGCTTCTTCCACTCCCGCTCGTAATCGCGCCGCATCCACTGCGGGACCTCGCCGGCGTCCTCGAGGTGGGCGAAGTACCGGCCGATCCAGCGCGTCCACCGGACGCCCAGAGCGCGCTCCAGGATCTGGCGCGGCGCGGTCTCGGTCGGGCTCCCCAGCGTGTTGAACTCGGCGACCAGGATCTTCCCCGCCCCCGGCGCGCCCGCCGCCGCGTGGGCCTCGTCGAGGGTCAGGCCGCCGTAGATCGTCCGGCTCCGCTCGAGCGCCGCCTTCTCCAGTGGGCCGCTGACGAGGTCGAGCGTGTGCACTCCGTAGGTGTCCGCGAGGTAGACGAGCTTCGCCTTCGCCACGTCCTCCGCCGTGAGATCGCGCGTGCGCTCCGGCGGGTCCCCGGGAACCGGGCCCGGAAACGCCCCGAGGTAGTCGGCATCGGTCCGGTACGGTGTCCCGTCGGACTTCACGACGTGGAGATGGTCGAGCAGCCAGTAGAGCGAGCGGTGCTCGAATCGGTTCCGGAACGGGACCGTCTTGTCGAGGACCGCGAGCTCGAGCGGGTGCGGCGTCCGGAACCGGTACTTGAGCCAGGGAACGAGAACGACCAGGGCCAGCAGCGGCACCGGCCAGAGCCATCGGAGGGTCCTCATCGTTGAAGCGCCTGCTCCCGGACGACGCCCGCCAGGCGCGACACCGCGGCCGCGAGCGCCGCGCGATCGGGCTTCACGAGCGTCACGTGCCCGAGCTTGCGCCCGGGCCGTGGCGACTTGCCGTAGAGGTGGAGGTGCGCGCCGGGAATCTCCAGCACCCGCTCCGGGTCCGGGATCTCGCCGACGAGATTGACCATCGCCGCGCACCCCGCCGTCTCGGTCGATCCCAGCGGCCACCCCGCGATCGCGCGGAGGTGGTTCTCGAACTGGCTCGTCGTCGATCCCTCGATCGTCCAGTGCCCGGAGTTGTGGACGCGCGGCGCCATCTCGTTGGCGAGAAGCCGCCCGCCCCGGTCGAACAGCTCGATCGCCAGCACGCCGGCGTAGTCCAGGGCCTCGAGCACGGCCGAGACGATCCGGGCGGCCGACGCCAGAAGCGTGCCGCCCTCGTCGGCGGCGGGAGCGGTCGACAGCCGCAGGATCCCGTCGCGGTGGACGTTCTCGACGAGGGGCCAGACGACCGTCTCGCCCCGGGTGCTGCGCGCGGCGAGGATCGAGAGCTCGCGCTCGAACGAAACGAAACCTTCGAGGATGAGGTTGCGTGCGCCGAGGGCCTCGAACGCGCGCCGCGCGTCGGACACGTCCTGGAGCAGGCGCTGCCCCTTGCCGTCATAACCCATGCGGCGTGTCTTCAGCATCGCCGGCAGCCCGATCGCGCGGAGGGCGTCTTCGAGCTCGGGGAGCGTGTCCACCGGCGCGAAGGGCGCGGTCTCGATGCCGAGAGACCGGAAGAGGGTTTTCTCCGAGAGACGGTCCTGCGCCGTCTCGAGCGCTTGCGGCGACGGGAACACGGGGATCCGAGCCGCGAGCCGCCTCACAGCCGCGACAGGGACGTTCTCGAACTCGTACGTCGCGAGCGTGCACGACGAGCCGAACGCGTCGATCGCGGAGTCGTCGTCCCAGCCGGCGACCGTCAGGTCCAGGAGGTGTCCCGCGGGGGCTTCGGGCGCTTCGTCGTAGGCGACGAACCGCATCCCGAGCGGATACCCCGCGAGGGCCAGCATCCGACCGAGCTGACCGGCCCCGAGGATACCGACGGTGGTCATGCCGCGGATTCGGGTCCCGGCTCGGGCGCGCTCGGGTCGGGAGACGCCAGCACCTTCTCGGTCTGGGCCGCCCGGTACCGCCGGAGGGCGAGTCGAACCTCCGGGTGCTTCGCGCCGAGGATCGACGCCGCCAGAAGCGCGGCGTTCGTCGCCCCCGCGCGGCCGATCGCCAGCGCGCCGACGGGGATCCCCGCGGGCATCTGCACGATCGAGAGGAGCGAATCCATGCCCGAGAGCGCCTTCGATTCGACCGGCACGCCGAGCACCGGCAGCGCGGTCTTCGACGCCGTCATGCCGGGAAGATGGGCCGCGCCGCCCGCCCCCGCGATGATCACCTCGATCCCCCGCGCCTCCGCGCTCGACGCGTACTCGAACAGCAGGTCCGGCGTCCGGTGCGCCGAGACCACGCGGCGCTCGTACGGGATTCCGAGGTGCTCGAGCGTCTCTGCGGCGGCGCGCAGGGTGTCCCAGTCGCTGCGGGACCCCATGATCACGCCGACGAGCGGTTGCATGCCCGGATTCTATCAGCGACCGGCCGGAGAAAGGCGCGGCAGGGCGAGCACAGCGCTCCCGAACGCGTCCTCGGCCTCGCGCACGAGCTCGTCCTCGCGCCCCTGATAACGCGGGGAGAGGTGGAAGACGGCGAGGCGCTTGGCGCCGGCGTCGCGGGCGAGCTCTCCGGCCTGCCGCGCCGTCAAGTGCTTCCGCTGCGCCGCGAGCGCGCGATCGGCATCGAGGAACGGCGCCTCGCACACCAGCAGGTCCGCGCCGGCGACGAGGCGCGCCGCCGTGCGCAGATTGTCGTCCGTCGCCGCGAGGTCGGTCAGGTAGCACAGGCGCTGTCCCGGCCCGCGCGCGATCAGCTCTGCGGCGAGCTCGCCCGACGCGAGGGAGACGGTGCCGCCGCCGGCGCGCTCCGCGTCGATCACCGCCCGCTCGTCGCCCTGCCTGAGCGCCGCCTTGAGTCGGCCGAGCCATGGCCCCGCGGTCAGGCCCATCCGGTCGAGACGGTCGCGGTTCACGGCGAGATGCTCGACCTCCTGGAGGGCTATGCCCAGAACGGGCAGGCCGTGGTCGAGCGTGGCGAGATCGATCCGGAACGCCCGCTCTGAGCGCGCCGCGGCCGAGGCGGGAAGGTCGGGGAGCGTCACCGGGCGCATCCTGGTCGCCCCCGCGTACTCCTCGCGCCGCAGGACGTCGCCCGAGAGCTCCTGGACGATCAGGCGAACGGGATAGCCCGCGATCAGGTTCCAGGCGTACGCGCCCACGCGCCCCCGGACGCACGCGAGGAATCCCTCGGGCCCCGTGACGGTCAGCGGCTCCTCGCGCTTGAGTGCGACCCGAAGGAGATGGTCGAAGCCGACGAAATGGTCCATGTGCGCGTGCGTGACCACCGCGTGACCGACGCGCATCAGCTTCCGTGCGGGCACGTGCTCGATCGGCGGCAGGTCGAGAAGCACCGCCTCTCCCTCGTCCGGCAGGTCGACCCACACCCCGGGATCTCCCGAGAGCGGATGGAGGAAGGCGGGATGAAAGAGGGTGCGCACCCGGCGGCTCCGGTCAGGAGAGATGGAGCGTGAGCGGGCTGTCGGCCGATCGTCCCTCGGCGGCGGCGGACAGATCGACCGCCCGCGCCAGGATCTTCCCGCAGGGCCGCGAGAGCGCGATCTCGAGCACCAGGTCCGCGGCGACCCCGGCGGCGCCCGCGATCGCGAGAGCGCGGACACCGGCGGCGTCGCGGCGCCCTCCGGCGACGGCGAGCAGGGGCGAGGCCGCCGCCGCCCCGAGTGCTATGTGCGCGGCGACGCGGATGACGCTCCAGACGTTCCAGGCGAACAGCACCACGATCGCGGGGCGGGTCGCCGCCCGCAGGAGGGTCGCCACGTAGGCGTTCATCATGTTGAGAAGGGCCGCCCCCATCGCGAGCGACACGAGGTTCGCCGTGAGCGTCGCGGCGGCGAGGTACCGGATCAGCTCGCGCGCATGCTGGAGGATCGTGGCACCGGGCACGCTCTCGGGCCCGCGGCCGGACGAGAGCCAGGAGAGCATCGCGGCGCGGTAAGCCTCCGCGCGCATCACCCGCGCGTCGGCCTCAGCCGGGCGCCCGAGGAAGACGTACACGGAGATCAGCGTCGTGCCGACGCCCCACGCGCCGACGGCCGCCGCGGCCCAGATCGGCCCGACGATCGTCCACGAGAGGAGGAACACGCCCCAGCCGACGAGACCCTGGATCGCGGGAAGCAGCACGCGGCTGCCCGTCCTCCATCCCACGCGGAAGCCCGCGACCCCGCACAGGAATCCGAGCACCAGGAAGTAGGGAGGCGTCAGGGTCCACGTCGCGCCCACGCGGGGATTGTCCCACGCCCCGAAGGCTGCGCTAGACTCCGCGCGGAGACCGCACGGTGACCGCGCTCACGGGAAAACGGCTCGTCGCGTCGATCCTCGCGGCGGCGCTGACCGCCTCGTGCGCGCCCACGCACGTCGCGCCGATCTCGACCGCCGGGGCCGCCTTCAAGCCGGATCCCGACGAGCGCAAGCTCTGGGACGAGGCCCGCGCCGAGGAGAAGAAGCTCCGCGAGAAGGTGGCGCTCTACAACGACCCGCTCCTGGTCGACTACCTTCAGGGCGTCGCCGACCGGCTGACCCCTCCGGGGATGACGGCCAATCCCGAGATCCGGTACTCGGTGAGCGTGATCGAAGATCCGACGCTCAACGCCTTCGCCTACCCGCACGGCTCGGTTTACGTCCACACCGGGCTGCTCGCGCGCATGGAGAACGAGGACGAGCTCGCGACCGTGCTCGGTCACGAGATGACGCACGTCGAGGACCGTCACACGCTCCGCAGCCAGCGCGACGCGCAGAACAAGCAGATGGGCTTCGCGGTCGCGGCGATCGCGGCGGGCGTGCTCACCGCGGGGGCCTCGGGCCACGCCTACGAGCAGGGGAACTGGACGCAGGGGGCGATGATCGGCGTGATGTCGCAGGTGCTCGTCGGCCTCGGGCTCAACCTCGCGATGATGGCCTCCGTGAACGGATACGGCCGCGAACTCGAGCGCGAGGCGGACATGGGCGGCTTCGATAAGATGACGCGCGCGGGATACGACACGCGGCAGGCGCCGAAGGTTTTCGAGGCGCTCCTCGAGGAGCATGGCGACTCGTCGAAGGCGGAGGCGTTCTTCTTCGGGAACCACCCGCGGCTCCACGAGCGGATCGACTCCGCGAACGAGTGGCTCTCCGCCCATCCCTCCACGGCGCCGCCGAACGTGACCGGCGATCCGGAAGGCTTCCAGGCGCGCATCCGCCCGGTCATCCGCGACGACGCGCGGCTCAACATCGACGCGGGACGGCTGCCGCTCGCGGAGGCGGAGCTGGCGCGCGTCGAGCCGCTGCTCCCCAACGACCCGATCGTCCACGAGCTCAAGGGCCGGCTGGCGCTCAAGAAGGCGGACGCGGCGCCCGAAGCGGCGGCGAAGGCCGCGCTGAAGAAGGCGGCGCTCGCCTCGTATCGCGAGTCGATCCGTCTGGATCCGAACCGGCCGGTCCCGCACCGCGAGGTCGGGCTGCTCGCCTACCGCGCCGGCGACTTCGCCACCGCCTGCGTCGAGTTCGGGCAGTACCTGGAGCTCGCGGGGGCGGCGCCGGACGCGCAGAGCATCCGGGATTACCGCCTGGAGCTGCGTAAACAGGGACGGTGTCCGTGAGCCGGTTGCCCGGCCGGGCCCCGGTGGCGTATCTTCGCAGGGCCATGGGTCGACAGGTGTTCCGCAGCATCTTCACCGCGACGGCGATCCTCGCCGCGGCGTTCCCCGTGCTCGCGGCGGGGCGGGCGGCGTGCTGCGCGCCCCGGGCCGCCTCACCCGCGCACGCCTGCTGCGCCGCGAAGGCGATGACCGCGAGCGGGCCGGCCAAGGGCTGCTGCCAGTCCCCGGGCAGCCGGAGGCCCGCCGCGCGTGCGCGTGCCGCGGCTCCCGCGGCAGTCACGGCGGCGGCGCTGCGCATCGTGCCGCCGGCCGTCTTCCGCGTCGCGATCGCGGGCCCCACGGCGCTCCTCCTGGCGCGTCGCGCGCATCGCGCCCCGTCGCCCGAGGAGACACCCCCCGACCTGCTGGGAAAGACCGGACTCCTCCTCATCTGACATCGCTGGCCTTCCGGGAATGACGCGCGGGGCGTGGTGCGCCCGCGTGTCGATTCTGCCAGCGCCCGTGGCCCCCTGCCGCGGGAGGAGTGCCGGTGATGAGAGTCCTGCGATGCCCGCTCGTGGTCTCGATCGCGCTTTGCGCCGGTGCGCACGTCGCCGCCTCGGAGCCCGCCGACCTTCCCTCGCTGCTGGCCGAGGCCGAGCGCGCACACCCCGCCCTGCTCGCCGCGCGCGCCCGCGCGGACGCGGCGGACGCGGTACCCGCGCAGCTCCAGGCCCTTCCGGACCCGCGCTTGTCGGTCGCCTACACGAACGACGGTCTGAGCTCGTTCACGCTCGGCGACTCCAAGTTCTCGAACATCGCCGTGCGGTGGGACCAGGACGTCCCGTACCGCAGCGTGCGGGAGCGCGCGTCGGAGGCGGCGCAGGCAGAGGCGGCGGCGGTGCGGACCGCGGCCGCGACCCAGGCGGCCCGCTTGCGCGCGCGGATCGTGGCAGCGTTCGCCGACCTCTGGAGCGCGGATGCCGAGAGCGGCATTCTCGAGCAGGGCCGCTCTCTCCTGTCCGCGGGGATCGACGCCGCGCGCGCGCGTTACGAATCCGGCGAGGGCAGCCAGGACGCAGTGCTCCGGGCCCAGATCGCGCTCCACCGCCTCGAGCTCGAAATCGTCGATGTGGAACGGCGGCGGCGCGCCGCCGAGATCGCGCTCGCCGAGGCGGTCGGCCGGGAAGGCGACCCGTCGTTCGATCGCGTCGGGGCGCTTCCGGTGGCGACCGTTCCCTCCGATGACGCGGCGGCGGAGGCCGCGGCGGCCGCCGGCGCCCCGGAGGTCGTGGAGGCGCGCGCCGGGGAGGCCCGTGCGCGCGCGGTGATCGAGGACGCCCGCGCCCAGACGAAGCCGGAGTTCGGCTGGACGGCGCAGTACCAGTACCTCGGCGGCCTCGATCCGATGGTGATGGGAGGGATGACCGTCCGGCTGCCGGTCTGGAAGGGGCACAAGCAGGAGTTGCGGGTCGCGGAGGCGCAGCGGGAGGCGGAGGCGGAATCCCGCGCGCGGGAGGCGTCGGAGATCGAGGCCCGCGCCCGGGTTCGGAGCCTCCTCAACGCCGCCGCCTCGGCGCAGCGCGAGCAGACGATCTACGACGAGGCGATCGTCCCGCAAGACCGGGCCGCCGTCGAGGCCGCGCGCGCGGCACTGTCGGCCGGCCGCGTCGAAATGGGCGCGGTGCTCGACGGCACGGCGCGATGGCTGGAGGACCGGCGCGCGGCAGTCGGCCTCGCGGCCGCGCGCGTGCGGGCGCTCGCGGATCTCGAAGCGGCAACAGGGCTGACGATCTTCGCCGCGGCCGATGCCGGAGGTGCACGATGAAGAAGCTCGCCGTCCTCCTCCTCGTCCTCGCGGCGCTCGCCGCGGGCGTAGCGCTCGGCCGCCGTCTCGCGGCCCCGGGTCCGGCAACCCCGGCGGCCTCGGCCGCGCGGATCCTCTATCGCTGTCCGATGCACCTGCAGGTCGTCTCGGACTCGCCGGGGCACTGCCCGATCTGCCACATGCAGTTCGTCCCGTTCGTTCCGGGATCGGGCGAGAACGGACCGGCCGCGAGCTCGGGGGTCGCGGGGCGCGCCGCGCTCACGCTCGACGAGGCCGCCGCCCGCCTGGTCGGTGCGCGCGCGGTCGAGGTCGCGAAGACGCCGTTCGTCCGCACGATCGTCGCGACGGGGCGGGTCGCGGTCGACGACACGCGCATGCAGCACATCCACACGAAGGTCCAGGGATGGATCGAGCACCTCCACGTCGGCGCCGCGGGGGACCCGGTGGTCGCGGGACAGCCGGTGCTGTCGATCTACTCCCCCGAGCTGCTCGCGAGCCAGCAGGAGTACCTCGTCGCCCTCGACGCGCGGGCCCGTGCCGCCGGCAGCACCCTCCCTGGAGTCCGGGAAGAGGCCGAGCGCCTCGTGGCCTCGGCGCGGCAGAGGCTCCTCCTGCAGGACCTGGGGCCGGAGCAGATCGAATCGCTCGAGCGCACGCGCACCGCGGAACGGCTCGTCACCTTGTACTCCCCCGTCTCGGGAACGATCACGGCGCGCAACGTCAGCCACGGCGAGCGGGTGGAATCCGCTACGAGCCTCCTCGACATCGCCGACCTCTCTCGGGTGTGGGTCCTCGCCGATCTCTACGAGACCGATCTCCCGTTCGTCCGCGACGGTCAGGAGGCGGAAATCCGGCTCGCCTACCTTCCCGGCCGGACCTACAGGGAGCGGATCCGGCTCCTGTCTCCTCTCGTCGATCCCGCCACGCGGACGGTGAAGGCACGCATCGAGGTCGGAAACGCCGACCTCGCGCTCAAGCCGGGGATGTTCGCCGAGGTGACCCTCGTGTCCGACCTCGGCTCCCGCGTGTCGCTCCCGAAGGAGGCGGTGCTCCGCACCGGAACGCGCGACCTCGTCTTCGTGAACCCCGACGGGGAGCATTTCGTCCCGCGCGCGGTCACCGTCGGGATGGAGCTTCCCGACCGCTGGGAGATCGTGGACGGAGTGCGCCCCGGGGAGCGCGTGCTGGCCTCCGCGAATTTCTTCGTCGACTCCGAGTCGAAGCTCAAGGCCGCGGCGGGCGGAGGGCGCCCATGACCGAGCGGATCATCGCCTGGTCGGCGCGCAACAAGCTCTTCGTTCTCGTCCTGACGGGGCTCGCGACCGCCCTCGCCGTGCACGCGCTCCGGAACATCCCCCTCGACGCGATCCCCGACCTCTCCGACACGCAAGTC
>DATKHQ010000008.1:0-8350 GCA_035510175.1 Candidatus Sulfotelmatobacter sp.
GCGGCGGTGGTGTCGATCGCGCGTCTGACTCCCCCCGGGGCCGCGCGAGCCGGCCAAACCCTGCTGGACGAGCGCCTTCGCAAGGAGGCGCTGCACGAGCTCGGCCATGCGTACGGCCTGGTCCACTGCGGGCACCCGGGCTGCGTCATGGGCCGCTCGCCCGGCGTCGCCGAGATCGACGTGAAGGGGGATTCGTTCTGCCCGGACTGCCGGCTCCTCTACGAGGAGACGCACCGGCACGAGAGGTGATCCGATGAGCCGCAAGAACGTTCACGTGCTGGTCGTCGACGACGAGGAGATCGTCCGCGAGTCGCTGCGCGGGTGGCTCCGCAAGGACGGATACACCGTCGACGTGGCCGCCGACGGTCCCACCGCGGTGGCGATGCTCCAGGGGGAGGAGGCCTGGGCCGTGCTCCTGCTCGACCTCAAGATGACGCCGATGGACGGCCTTCAGGTGCTCGAGGAGGCGCGCAAGATCCGCCCCGACGCGGCCGCGGTGATCATGACCGCATACGCGACCGTGGACACCGCCGTGAGGGCGATGAAGCTCGGAGCGTACGACTACCTGATGAAACCGTTCGATCCCGAGGAGCTGTCGCTGATGGTGGAGAAGATCGTCGGCCAGCAGTCGCTCCGGCGCGAGAATCTGATCCTCCGGAAGGTGTTGAAGCGCGGCTACACCTTCCGGGACATGGTCAGCAAGAGCCCGGCGATGCAGGCGGTGTTCGAGCTCGCGCGCGCCTCGGCCCGGAGCGGCTCGACGGTCCTGATCCTCGGCGAGAGCGGGACCGGAAAGGACCTGCTCGCCAGGGCGGTCCACGCGGAGAGCGACCGCGCGGCGCGGCCGTTCGTCGCCGTCTCGTGCGCCGCGCTCACGGAGACCCTGCTCGAATCCGAGCTGTTCGGTCACGAGCGCGGAGCCTTCACCGGTGCGGTCGACCGCCACCGGGGGAAGTTCGAGGCCGCCTCCGGCGGCACGCTGTTCCTCGACGAGATCGGCGACATCAGCCCGAAGCTGCAGCTCGACCTGCTGCGGGTCCTCGAGGAACGGACGGTGACGCGCGTCGGCGGGACCGCGGCCGTTCCGGTCGACGTCCGCGTGATCGCGGCGACCAACCGCGACCTCCCGAAGCGGATCGCCGAGGGATCGTTCCGGCAGGACCTCTACTACCGGCTGAACGTGATCCCGCTGACCCTTCCCCCGCTGCGGGAGCGCAAGGAAGACATCCCGCTCCTCGTCGCGCACCTGCTCGAGCGTCTGTCGGTCGAGACCGGCAAGCCCGTGGAGGGGGTCTCCGAGGAGGCGATGTCCCACCTGCTCGCCCACGACTGGCCGGGAAACGTCCGCGAGCTGCGCAACGTCCTCGAGCGCGGGATCGTGCTCGCGAGCGGCTCCCTGCTGCGGCCCGAGAATCTCGGCACGCTCGGCGAGGGCGAGCCCGGCCGCCGCGCGCCGCTGTCCCTCGAGGAGGTCGAGCGCCGCCACATCGCCGAGGTGCTCCGGCTGACGATGGGGAACGTCAGCCAGGCCGCGCGCGTCCTCGAGATCGACCGCGCGACGCTCTACACGAAGATCCGCAAGTACGACCTACGCCGCGAGGATGACGCCATCCCGGCCCACGGCCGTTGAATTCCGCGACGCACCGTCGCGATTCCCGGCAGCGCCTCTAAGTTCCATCGCGACAGCGCAATGAGGGGCGTCGACACCCCGTCGCGACAGACTCCACGCCGAGATTCACGACACCCCCGAGCCGGTTCGCCGCGCGCGGCCGCGCGATTTCCTCGGCACGGACCTCGCAGTGAGACCGGGCGCCATGAACGCCAACTCCGACGGCACCGCGTGTCCCTTCCTGAAGGAAGTCGTGATGATCTACTGCGACGCCTGCCCGCAGCACAAGCTGCTGCCTCGCAACCAGATGGTCTCGATGGGTCCGTGCTGCTCCACCGACTTCGGGAGCTGCCCGCTGTACCGCGAGATCGCGCGGCGCGCCGGCGCGTCCGCTCCGCCCGGGGTCCTCGCCGGGCACGAAAGGGAGGTCCGGTCATGATCCTCGCTGCGACATTCTGGTGGATCGGTCTCGCCGTGATCGGCGCGTCGTGGATCGCGACGCGCGGGCACGGCCATCGCGGCTCCGGCCGGGCCTGAGGCGGACGATGCGCATCGGCCGGCGGAGCTTCCTCAAGACGTGCGCGGTTCTCGGCGCGACCGGGGCCGCGCGCGCGTTGCCGGCGTCCGGGCCGGCGGCGGGCGCGATCGCGGGGGCCGACGAGGGCATCGGCGTGCTGGTCGATACCACCCGCTGCCTCGGGTGCCGCTCGTGCGAGGTCGCCTGCGCCGAGAGCAACCGGCTTCCGGAGCCGGACCGCCTCGGAGACGACACGGTCTTCGACGCTCACCGCGAGACCTCGGAGCGCCAGCTCACCGTCGTCAACCGCTCGCGCGCTCCGGGCGAGCCGCGTTACGCGAAGTCCCAGTGCCTCCATTGCATCGTGCCGGCGTGCGCCTCCGCGTGCCCGGTCAAGGCGCTCGACAAGACGGCGGCGGGGCCGGTCGTCTACCACGAGGACCGCTGCATCGGCTGCCGGTACTGCATGATCGCCTGCCCGTTCGATGTGCCGAAGTACGAGTACGACCGGGCCGTCCCGTACGTGCGGAAGTGCACGATGTGCCCGTCGCGTCTGGCGGACGGGAAGCCCCCCGCCTGCGTCGAGGCCTGCCCGGGCGGCGCGCTCGAGTTCGGGAAGCGCTCCACGCTGCTGGCCGAAGCGCGGCGGCGCATGTACGCCCCCGGCTCGACGTACGTGCCCACGATCTACGGCGAACACGAGGCCGGCGGGACGTCGTGGCTTTACATCTCCGACCGGCCGCTCGAATCGTTCGGCTTCCCGCAGGACGCGGGCGAGACGCCGCGGTTCGAAACGACCCGCGGCGCTCTGGGCGCGGTCCCGTTCGTCGTCACCCTCTGGCCCCCGCTGCTGATGGGGCTCTACACCGCCAGCCGGCGGCGCGCGGACGTGGCCGCCGCCGAGGGGGCGCCCGGCGAGGAGAACGGCCATGAGTGAATCGTCCCCCGCCTTCGCCGATCGGCTGTTCCTGGGGGCCACCGCACGGGAGTACGCGCGAGGCCTGCTGACGCCGGGGAACCTGGCGATCGCGGGCATCCTCGCCGTCGGCCTTCCGGTCCTCGCCTACCGCTTCGCGTTCGGGCTCGGCGCCGCGACGCACCTCTCGCAGCAGAGCCCCTGGGGACTGTGGATCGGATTCGACATGCTCTGCGGCATGGCGCTCGCCGCCGGCGGCTACACGCTCGCCGCCGCCGTCTACATGTTCGGCCTCAAGGAGTACAGGCCGGTCGTCCGTGCGGCGATCCTCACCGGCTTCCTCGGCTACGTCTTCGCCGTGATCGGGCTGCTGTGCGACCTCGGCCAGCCGTGGCGCATCCCCTACCCGCTCGTCTACTCGTGGGGCACGACGTCCGTGATGTTCGAGGTCGGCTGGTGCGTGGCGCTGTACACGAGCGTCCTCGCGCTCGAGTTCCTTCCCGCCTTCTTCGAGTGGCTCGGCTGGACGACGCCGCTCCGGCTCCTCGGCAAGATCGAGCTCGGCGCCATCGTCCTCGGCATCGTGCTCTCGACCCTGCACCAGTCCTCCCTCGGCTCGCTCTTCCTGATGGCGCCCGGCAAGCTCCACCCGCTCTGGTACTCCCCGTACCTGCCGGTCTTCTTCTTCGTCTCCTCGATCGCCGCGGGCCTCGCGATGGTGATCGTCGAGAGCCGGATCTCGCACCGGCTCTTCCACGACCGTACCGAACCCGCTCGGAGAGTGGACGTCGATCGCATCGCGCTCGGACTGGGGCGCGCCGCGGCGGTGGTGCTGTTCGCCTACGTCTTCCTGCGCCTGCAGGGGGTCGCCGAGGCGGGCGCGTGGCGCGAGCTCGCGACGCCGTGGGGCGCCTGGTGGCTCGTGGAGGTGGGAGGCTTCGCTCTCGTCCCGTCATTCATTTTCGCCTACGGCTCACGCCACGCGCTCATCGGCGCGGTCCGGACGGCAGCGTTGCTCGCGATCGTGGGCGTGGTGCTCAACCGGATCAACGTCTCGATCATCGCGCTCCACTGGAAGAACCCGCTCGTGTACGTGCCGAGCTGGATGGAGATCGTCGGCTCGGTGACGATCGTCACGCTGGGCGTCGTGACGTTCCGGTGGATCGTCAATCGCATGCCGATCTTGAGCGGACGCGGGTCCGCGCTTCCCAGCACGAGGTGACGTGATGGACAACGGGATGCTCTCCAACCTGCAGGCCTCGAAGACGATCGAGTACCTGCTCGCGATCGGGTTCCTGGCGGCGTTCGTCCCGTTCTGGAGGTTCACCGCGGCCCGCGCAAAGGCTCCGGCGCTCGCGCGCGTGCCCGAGCGGGACCCCGCTCCGGTCCGGGCCGTCCGGTCCCAGGCCGCCGGATGGTTCCACCTTCCCGACGGCTTCGGCCTGCATCCGGGCCACGCCTGGGTGAAGGCGGAGGACGGCGGAAACGTCCGGATCGGCGTCGACGATTTCACGCGCGCGATGATCGGCCGCGTCCAGGACGCAGAGCTTCCAGCCGTCGGGACGATGCTCCGCCAGGGAGAGCCGGCCGTGACGCTCTCCGGCGCCGCGGGCGCGGTGCCGATCGTGTCGCCCGTCGACGGGATGGTCGTCGAGACGAACCCGGCGGCACGAGTCGGGGCCATCGAGGCGGACCCCTACCAGGCCGGGTGGCTCCTCCGCGTCCACGCGCCGCGGTTCCGCAGCAACGCCCGTCAGCTCCTGTCGGGCTCGGCCGCCCGGGCCTTTCTCGAGGACGTCTCGCGGCGCCTGCGCGAGATGCTCTCCCCCGAGATCGGACCCGCGCTCGCCGATGGCGGCGTGCCGGTCAGCGGGATCGCGGCGGAAGTCGGTCCGGAGGCGTGGCGCCGGATCCGCTCGGAGATGTTCCTCGCCGATGACGAGGCTTCGGTCCGTTCGAGCGCGGGAGGTGGATCATGGAAAGCGTGATGGTGTTCGTCCTCGGACTCGGAGTCCGGTTCCTGCTCTTCGTTCTCCTCTTCGCGCTGTTCACGGCTCCGATCGCGCTGCTCGTGCTCGCCGTTCAAGGGGCCACGACGCTGCGTGAGCGCGCGACCGGCCGCGTGGACGCCGGGGGCGTCCGGTGGAAGCCCGGCCTGGCCTACACGACCGCGCACGCCTGGATCAAGAGCGCGTGGGGGCGGACGGTGAAGGTCGGCCTCGACGACGTCGCGCGCCGGCTGCTCGCTGGAGCAAGAGAGATCGCGCTTCCGCCGCCGGGCAGCCGGCTCCGCCAGGGGGATCCGCTGGCGCGCATCCGTTGCGGCGAGCGGCTGGTTCCGATCCCGTGCCCCGTCGACGGGATCGTTCTCGAGCGAAACGCGGTCGTGATGGGCAACCCGTCGCTCTTCGAGCGCGAGCCTTACGGTGCGGGCTGGCTGCTGCGCCTCGAAACCCTTGACGCGCCGGAGAGCTATGCGTTCCGCGGACCGGATTCGAAGGCGTGGCTCCGCGACGAGAACGCACGCCTCAACCGCTTCCTCGAGACGCGACTGGGGCTTTCGGCCGCCGATGGCGGGACCCTGACCCGGGCACCGTCCGAGCTGCTCGGCGAGGTCGCGTGGCAGCAGGCGTTCGACCAGTTCCTGCGCGCTTCATGACATCCGATGGCCCGAGCTTCAGCGTAGTTCCTCTCAGGTCGCCCCCGAGGGACGGTCCCCTCCCGCGGCCCGGAGGAAATCCCGATCATGAGACACGATCTGCTGCGGCGGCTCGAGCGGGCCGCCGCGATCCTGCTGGTTGCCGCCGGAGCCCTGCCCGCGGCGGCCTCGAGCCACCGTGAAGCCCCCGGCATCACGCGCACGCCGAAGCTCGACGGAACCGACTTCTACATGTTCACGAGCTACGAGAGCGGTCGCGACGGGTTCGTCACGCTCGTCGCGGACTACATCCCGCTGCAGGACGCCTACGGCGGGCCCAACTACTTCACCCTCGACCCCGACGCGGTGTACGACATCAAGGTGGACAACAACGGCGACGCGCTCGAGGACCTGGTCTTCCGGTTCCAGTTCCAGAACGACCGCAAGGACATCGCGCTGCCGATCGGCCCCCCGGGGAACCAGAAGACGGTCGCGATCCCGATCATCCAGGCGGGACAGATCGCGGCGGGCGACTCGACGGCTCTGAACGTCCACGAGTCGTACACGCTCACCGTCCTGAAGCGCCGCCCCGGCTCGACGGGAGGATTCGTCTCGGCCCGCGCCAAGGACGCGGCGACGGGCTCCGAGCGCTTCGTCAAGCCGGTCGACAACATCGGCAACAAGACGATTCCCGACTACGCCGCGTACGCCGCGCAGTACATTTACGACGTCGACCTGCCCGGATGCGAGACGCGCGGCCGCGTGTTCGTCGGGCAGCGCAAGGATCCGTTCGTGGTCAACCTCGGCGAGACGTTCGACCTCGTCAACATCGCGGCGCCGATCGGGGCGATCCGCGCCGAGAAGGACGACCTCGCGGACAAGAACGTCACGGCGCTCGTCCTCGAGGTCCCGAAGGCGTGCCTGGTCTCGTCGGCCTCGAACCCCGTCATCGGCGCGTGGACGACGGCGAGCGTCCCCCGACCGCAGGAGACGCGGGGCACCGGCGACGACGACAACGCCCAGCGGGCCGTTGCCTCGCGCAGCCAGGGGACGCCGGATCTGACGGGGTCGAGGACCTTCGTGCAGGTCTCCCGCCTCGGATCGCCGCTCGTCAACGAGTTGGTGATCGGCCTCAAGGACAAGGACCGCTTCAACGCGAGCGAGCCGAAGGACGACGCCCAGTTCCTCGACTACGTCACGCACCCGACTCTCCCCGCGCTCCTCGAGATCCTGTTCGGCGCCGCGGGCGTGAAGGCACCCACGCTCTTCCCCCGGACCGATCTCGTCGCGGCGTTCCTCACCGGCCTCGACGGTCTCAACAAGACGAAGACCCCGTCGGAGATGCTGCGCCTCAACACCTCGATCGCTCCCAAGGACGCGGCATCCCAGAGCAATCTCGGCGCGCTGGGAAATGACCTCGCGGGGTTCCCGAACGGCCGCCGTCCCGGGGACGACGTGGTCGACATCACGCTGCGCGTCGCGATGGGAGCCCTGCTCGATCCCTCGGTCGCCCCGTCGGGCACCCTGGCGTTCACCGACGGCGCCTATGTCGACGCCTCGTTCTTCGACACCAAGTTTCCCTACCTCAGGACCCCGCTGCCGGGATCTCCGAGCCAGCTGAGCGGCGGGAAGTAGGACACGTGATCGCGCGATGCCTGGTCGCGGCCGTGGCGGCGCTATCCGCCACGGCCGCATGCGCTCACGACTACTGGCTCGAGCCCTCCTCGTTCTCCCCGCGACCGGCCGACCTCGTCGCCATCCGGATGTTCGTCGGACAGCACCTGGAGGGGGAGTCGGTGCCGCGGAACAACGGCCGGATCGTCCGCTTCGACGCCGTGTCCGAGACCGGCGTGACTCCGGTCGTGGCCCTGGACGGCGCCGACCCGGCGGGACTTCTGCGCCCCTCACGCTCCGGCGGCATCGTCGTCGCCTACCGCAGCGACCGCGCCTCGCTCGAGCTCCCGCCGGACAAGTTCGAGGAGTACTTGAAGCAGGAGGGTCTCGAGGGCGTGTCGGAGCAGCGCGCGCGCGCCGGCGAGAGCGGCCGCCCCGGGCGCGAGGTGTACTCGCGTTGCGCGAAGGCGCTGCTCGCGGTGGCCGGCTCGGGGGGAGCGTTGCTGACGAAGCCGGTGGGCCTGACCCTGGAACTCGTCCCCGAGTCCGATCCGTACGCGCTGGCCCCCGGTCAAGCGCTCGGGTTCCGCCTTCTTTACGAGGGCAAGCCGCTCCCCGATGCGCTCGTCTTCGCCCTCGACGATGCGTCCGCATCGGCTCCGATGCACGCGCGGACCGACCGCAACGGCCGCGTACGGTTCACGCTCCCTCGCGCCGGACGCTGGCTCGTCAAGGCGGTCCACATGATTCGCGCGCCCGGCGAGGTCCGGACGGACGCCGACTGGGAGAGCTTCTGGGCGTCGGTGACGTTCTCGTTGGGTTCCGGCCATCCGTCCCCCCTGCCTCCGTCGTAGTATCGGCGTGATGGGATTCGTGGCGCACGCCATGGGACCGCTGCCGGATCCGGCACCGTGAAGCGTCTCGCGGGTGGAGTCCGCTTCGCGGCGGGTGTGGCGCTCGCGCTGTCGCTTGCGAGCGGCCACGCCGCGGCTCACGAGAACGGTGCGGCGCGCGTCACGGTATTTCTGGCGAAGTCCGGCCGATTCCGTATCGAGG
>DATKHQ010000009.1:0-16171 GCA_035510175.1 Candidatus Sulfotelmatobacter sp.
CTACTTCGACGGAGAGAACATCGTCAAGCTCGCGATCGAGGGGGGGTGCAACGCGGTCGCGAGCACATTCGGCGTGCTCGGATCGGTCGCGCGGCGGTACGCGCACCGGATCCCGTTCCTCGTGAAGATCAACCACAACGAGCTGCTGACGTATCCGAACAAGGCCGACCAGATCCTCTTCGGGACCGTGAAGGAGGCCTACGACCTCGGAGCCGCCGCGGTCGGAGCGACGATCTACTTCGGTTCCGCCGAGAGCGGTCGGCAGATCGTCGAGATCGCGCAGGCGTTCCAGCACGCCCACGAGCTCGGCATGGCGACCGTGCTCTGGTGCTACCTGCGGAACCCCGCCTTCAAGAAGGACAAGGACTACCACCTGGCCGCCGATTTGACCGGGCAGGCGAACCACCTCGGCGTGACGATCCAGGCGGACATCATCAAGCAGAAGCTCCCCGAGAACAACGGCGGCTTCAAGGCGATGGGAACCGGCGGCTCGTCCTACGGAAAGCTCGACGAGAGGATGTACACGGAGCTTTCGAGCGACCACCCGATCGACCTTTGCCGTTACCAGGTGGCGAACTGCTTCATGGGGCGCGCGGGGCTGATCAACTCGGGAGGGGCGTCGGGGGCGAACGACCTCGCGGACGCCGTGCAGACCGCGGTGATCAACAAGCGCGCGGGCGGCACCGGATTGATCTCCGGGCGCAAGGCGTTCCAGAAGCCGATGAAGGACGGCGTCCGCCTGCTGAACGCGATCCAGGACGTCTACCTCTGCACGGACGTGTCGGTGGCCTGACCCGCCGTTCTCAGCGGCCCTTCTTCCCGCCCTTCCTCTCGGCGAGCAGCTCCCGCCGCGCCCGCTCGAGATCGCGGCGCTGCTCCTTCGTGACCTGGGGGAACGCGAGATCGAGACTCTCGAGCGTGTCCACGATCACGGCCGCGACCGCCATGCGCGTGAACCACTTGTTGTCGGCCGGGATCACGTACCACGGCGCCTCCGGCGTGCTCGTGTGCCGGATCATGTCCTCGTACGCCGCCATGTAGTCCTTCCAGCACCGCCGCTCGCGCGCGTCGGCGAGCGAGAACTTCCAGTTCTTCGCCGGCTCGTCGATGCGCGCGAGGAACCGCGCCTTCTGCTCGGCGTGAGAGACGTGCAGGAAGAACTTCCGGATGACGGTGCCGTTCCGCGTCAGGTACGACTCGAGGGCGTTGATGTCCTCGAACCGCTCCTTCCAGATCCGCTTCGTCACCAGATCCGGCGGCAGCTTCTGGGCGCCGAGGATCTCGGGGTGGACGCGGACGACCAGGGTCTCCTCGTAGTACGAGCGATTGAAGATGCCGATGCGGCCGCGCTCGGGGAGCTTCGTGTTCGTGCGCCAGAGGAAGTCGTGGTCGAGCTCCGCGGCGCTCGGCCCCTTGAACGAATGCACCTCGCACCCCTGCGGGTTGACGCCGGACATGACGTGCTCGATCGTGCCGTCCTTTCCGGCCGCGTCCATCGCCTGGAAGATCAGGAGCACGGCCCGGCGGTCCTGGGCGTAGAGCTTCTCCTGCAGGTCGCGCATCAGCTCCACGCCCTCCGCGAGGATCTCCTTCGCTTGCTTGCGGAGCTTCAAGCCCATGGTGTCGCCCGGGTCGATGTCCTTCAACCGGAACGAGCGCGGCTTGTCCACGCGGTATCGGCGTGCGATCACGCGCGAGTTCTTGTGGATCTCCCGGACACGCTTGTCGCTCGGCGCCATGGCTCGTCGCTCCTTTACGCGGCGGACTTGACCACGACGACCGTCATGTCGTCGTGCTGCACGGCCCCTCGGGCGAAGGCATCCGCGTCGGCGAGCAGGCGCTCGATCAGCTCCCGCGCCGTGCAGGGGCCCGCCGCGCGCACGGCCGCCTGCAGCCGTCCTTCTCCCCATTCCTCCTCCTCGGGGTTCATCGCTTCGCTCATCCCGTCGGAGTAGACGACGAGGATGTCCCCGCCGTCGAGCGTGACGGATCGACGCGCGTAGCGTCCGCCGTCGAGAAGTCCCACGACGGGACCGGTCGCGGCGAGCCGGAGCACGGCGCCGTCCGCGGCCCGGAAGAGCATCGGCGCGTTGTGGCCTGCGTTCACGTAGTCCAGGCGCATCGTCGCCGGATCGAGCTCGCCGTAGAAGAAGGTCGCGTACCGGTTCTCCGGCGAGGCCTCGTAGATCAGCCGGTTGAGATTCGCCATGAGCTCGGAGAGGTCCTCGGGGCCGGACAGGCGCTGTCCGCGGAGCGACGCCTGGAGGCTCGCCATCAGGAGCGCCGCGGGAATGCCCTTCCCCGCAACGTCGCCCAGTGCGATGCCGAGGCGCCCGCCGGGAAGGACCAGGAAGTCGTAGTAGTCGCCACCGACGCCCTGGGCCGGCCGGCAATAGCCGTCGCAGTCGAGACCCGCGATCGCGGGAAGCCGCTGCGGGAAGAGCTTTTGCTGCACGTCCCGCGCGATCTCGATCTCGCGGTGCATCCGCTCGCGCTTGGCGACCTCGGCAGCGACGGTCTCCATCAACCGGCTGTTCTCGAGCGCCAGTCCGGTTTGATCGGCCACGGCACCGAGAAGCTTGGAATCCGAGATGGAGTAAGGCTCCTCGCTCTTCTTCGGACCGAGGGAGACGACCCCCAGCAGCTCTCGTCTCCCGTTGAGCGGCAGGAGCAGCTCCGCGTCGAGCTCCGTGAGCTTGGCCCGGGTTTCCTCCGAAATGGTCTCACGCCGCAGCGGGCTGTCCGGGGCGTCGTGCCGCACGCGCAGGGGGCGCGAGGTCTCGCGCAGCCGGTTCAGCGCATCGGCCCCTGCGGGGAACACGACGGCGGGGGGCGTCGCGAAGCCGCGATACCGGCTCGGGACGAACTGCGTGCCGTCGAGCAGGTAGACCGCCAGCTTGTCGACGTGGAGCGTGGACCCGATCCGGTCGAGGACCGTGTCGAGCAGCGGTCCGGTCTCGCCGATCGTGCGCACCTCCTCCGCCAGGCCCATCAGCACGTGATCCGCGTCGTACGCCTCGCGGAAGAAGCGGCGATCGGTCCACTTGAGCGCGCCCTGGGCGAGCCGTGGCACGACGACCGCCGCGAGCATGCCCCACGCGATCCCCTTCAGCTTCTGGGGCCGATTCCCTTCGGGGTCGCTGACGAGGCGCCACGCGTTCCACACGACGGCCGCCATCGCGAGGACGACCAAGACGCGAATCGCCCCGCGCGTGGCCGCGTAGCGCAGTCCCTGGCGCACCGCCACGCGCACGTCCATCGCGCGGTCGACGAGGATGACGTAGGCGAGCGTCAGCGGAAAGATGACGACCGCCAGGACCGCGGGGACGAAGAACGGGACCGGGAGCTCGTCGACGCTCCTCCCCGTCGAGACGGCGATTATCTCGGCGATCAGGAGCGGCGTGAGCGCGATCGAGGCCCCCCACATCAGGAGCCGCACGCGTCGCCGTCCGTCCGGTGCTTCGGTCATGCCGGATTTCGTGCCCATGACCACGAAGAAGTAGCAAACGGCCAGCATTGCGGTGAGGGTCGCCGGAAGATCGATCCGGTCGACGAGGCGCGAGAGCGGAGCGAGCGACCGCGCATCGAGCACCGCCGCCACGTTGCAGACCACCGCGGCGATCGCGAAGACGCTGAACGGTCCCAGCACGAGCGGGGTCAGCCAGGGTCGTTCGCGCTCCCAGGCGAGCCGCCCCGCGAAGTGCACGCCGAACAGCGTGAACCAGATCGGCCACGTCAGGCGGAAGATCACCTGGTACGTCGCGCCCAGAAGGGAGACCCACGTCGGCCAGTTCTCGTAGGCGAGGTCCCGGGCGGTCGCCACCTGGGAGAACCCGAGCAGCATCAGCAGGACGAGCCAGGCCATCGGATCGCGCACCCGGACCGCCGCGACCCAGAAACCCACGAGGAAGCAGACCGCGGGCATGAGGATCACGAGCACGACGACGAGCAGCCTCGACGGGACCTCCTTCCGGCCCTCCGCGACGGAGCGGAGTCTCACGGTCGACGCGATCTCCTCCTCCGTACCGTCGTCGCCGCGACGCGCCACGACCGCCTGGATGCTCCCCCGGACGCCGGCGCGCGCGAACGCCGCGGCGAGCTGCGGCGGATTGCGGTACGGCTCACCGTCGACGGAAACGAGGCGGTCTCCCTTGCGAATCGGGGGATCCGCGCGCTGATCGATGTCCGGGGCGGTGAAGGTGATCGGACCGTCGGGCCAGTCGGCGAGGAACAACGTCCCGAGCGTGGATTCCGGGTGGAGGACCAGCCGCGTCATGTCGATCGTGCACGCGACCCGATAGAGACCCGCCCAGGCGAACAGGGCCGCGAGCAGGCCATAGAGGACGGTGCTCGGAACGGTATGCGGCGGCCGGGACTCCATGAGCCGTCGAGATTAGCACGCTCGGACGGCGGCTCGGGCGGCGTCAGCCGGCGCGGGTCTCGGGATCGTGGCGCGCGTGGAAGGCGTGCAGTTTCTCGACGCCGTCCCGCCCCATGTACCGCCCGAGGACGCGGCGGTCGGTCAGGCGGAGATCGACCACGATGAGGACGTCGAGCACGTTGCTGAAGTCGGGATCGACGTTGCACCCCAGGATGCGCCCGTCGAGCTTCAGATACTGCTTGAGGAGGATCGGCACCCCTTTCTGGTCGTGCTCGATCTCGGATATCAGCGACGAGACTTCCTCGAGGTCGGACAGGCGCTCCGTGCGCGCGCGCAGGCCGCGCCGCTTTCCCCCGCGGAACGGGTTCGTGGGCCGCACCCAGCGCGCCCAGTCGGTCAGCTTCCGGTTCCGGTCGAGGAACGCGATGATCAGCCGCTGCGAGAGCGCCTGATACCCCGCGCTGATACTCACCGGTCCGAAAAGCGTCGCGTAGCGCGGGTGGCGCGAGACGAACTCGCCGATCCCCTTCCAGAGGAGCATCAACCCGACGTAGCTTCGCTGATGCTCGACCCGGATCCACGAGCGGCCCATCTCGAGCGCCGGGCCCATCGCCTCGAAGAGATGACGGTCGAACCGGAACAGGGTCGAGGTGTACAGCCCCTCGATGCCGTGGTCCTGGATGACACGATCGGTCAATCCGAGACGATACGCGCCGATGATCTCCCGCGAGTCGCGCTTCCAGATGAACAGGTGCAGGTAGGTCCGATCGAATCCGTCGAGATCGATCTCGCGCCCCGTCCCCTCGCCCACCTCGCGGAAGGTGACCTCGCGGAGCCGTCCGATCTCGCGGAGCACGTTCGGGATCTCTTCGGCGGAGGCGACATGGACGCGCATCTCCTCGGACGAGACGAGGAGGGACGATTCCGGAAGTCGCGCGATCTCGGCGGCGAGCTCGTCGGGCGGAACCGCGGGAACGATCCGCTCCGATCGCGGAGGCGTGCGGCGAGGCTGCACCGCAGCACGGTCGTCGTGCGTGACCTCGCGCGCGGCGAGGATCTCGCTCCGGTCGCGCAGGAAGCGGATCGCGGCCGCATCGTCCGCGAGATCGGCGAGCCGCGCCGCCGGAATCGGGCTTCCGACCCGCACCTCGACCGTCCGCCCGGCGAGGAGCTGGCGCGGCAAGAGCGCGGTGCGGAGGAGGGGATGGAGGAGCCCCGCGACCTGAAACGGCAGGCCGTTTCGTCCGGGGATGAACACCGGCACCGCAGTCGCATCCGAGCGGCGGATGAGCCCGGCGACGGTCGGACTCCATGCCGGGTCGGCGACGCGGCGCGCGCGCCGGTCGAACGACGCGACCTCCCCGGCGGGAAACACCACGAGCAGCCCGCCTTGCCGCAGCCAGTCGAGCGCGGCGCGCAGCCCCGCGCGGTTCGACGATGCGGCGGCGGAGCCGCCGAACGGATCGACCAGCAGGAACAGCTCGGCGATCTCGGGGATGCGCCGCAGGATGAAGTTCGCCAGAACGCGCACGTCGGGGCGCGCGGCGAGCATCGCCTTTGCGAGGGCGACCCCTTCGATCGCACCGAACGGATGGTTCGACACGACGACGGCCGGGCCCGTCCGCGGCACGCGCGCGAGGTCCGACGGCGCGACCTCCAGGCGGCTGTCGACGATGCCGAGCGTCCAGCCGAGGAACTCCTGCGCGGACAGGCCACGCGGCCGTCCCGCGTAACGCCGGGACAGCTCCGCGATCCCGGTCGCCGACTCGAGAGCCGGCCGGATCGCGGAGAACAGGGCGCGCGGCAGCCGGGCCTCCGGCCGCCAATCGATCGCGAAGACGCTTTCGCGAGAGCCGATCATGCTTCGCCCCCAGAAGCGTCCGGGTCGGGCACGAGCATCGGAATCGTGATCGTCGCCCCCGGGACGCCAGGATCGATCGCCGCCTTTCCCGTCCGCGGCCACCAGGACAACGTCGCCTCCGGAGCCCCGTCGGCGACGCGAACCTGGGAGATGCTGCGCGTTCCGCTCTTCTCGCGGGTCATGAACGGCGCCGACGCCTCCTCCCCGGCCGGCGCCAACAGGTGCACGGTCGGAATCCCGTGAACGAGCGGCTGGCCCGACGCTCGCCAGGAGTCGAACGCGCGGCGGCGCCATGCGGCGACCTCCGGCTCGCTCCACGAGGACGACGTGAGCAAGTGCCAGCCGGGCCCGAGCGGCTCCCGCGTCACGGCACCGGCGCTGCTCCAGCGGACGACCTCGCCCCCGTCCGCGGAGGCGACCAGGAGCGTGAACGACGGGTACGCGGAAAAGTCGAGCGGCCCCGGAACGCGCGCCGGTCCCGGCTCCTGTGGCTCCTCCAGCACGCGCGGCACGATCGAGCCGCGGCTCGGGACCCCGGCGCGCCCGATCAGATCGCGATCCGAGTCGGTGTATCCGTTCAGCAAGCACGCCGCGACGCCGCGGTCGTTCACCCCGATCCACGTGCCGCCCGTCCCCCCGTCGAACGGGGCGATCCAGGCGGGACGGCCCGGCTCCCCGGGGATGCGCCGCGGGGCGGACTCGGAAGCGCGCTCGTATCGCTCGTCGCGGTTCATCGTCAAGAGGAGCGATCCTCCGCCGCAGCGAAGGGTCACGGTACACATGTCAGGACGGCGCGAGCGTCGGTTCGCGGTGGGCCTCGGTCGAGAAGGCGACCGCGAGGTGCTCGGGGATGACGGCCCCCGCGGACTCGGCCGCAAGGACCATGATCGCGATGTGATGGATGGTGTGCCCCGAGAGGAACGCGAGCTCGCGATCGAGGCAGCTCGGCGACGATCGCGGCGCGCGGCCCGACGCGACCGACTGGGTCACGGCGAGAGCCCTGTCGAGATCCCGCTCCTCGATCCTCTCGAGGGTCGTGACAATCGCCTCGAGCGCCGCTCGCATCGCCGCCGGGTCGCGCTCGAGACGGGCGTTCCTCGCGCGCGCGTCGTAATCGACGCGACCGTCCGACCACCCCTCCAGCAGCAGCTGGAAATGCTCGACGCAGTGTCGCAGGTGCGGAGCCACCGCGCTCCAGGCCCGCACCGACCGGGGTCCGTCATGCGCGAGCGCCGCCTCGACGACCAGGACGCAACGGCGGCACGCCTGGAGGCATCCGTCCACGGCAGCCGGTCGGCGGTCGGGGGAGATCGCGCTCATGGCTTCGCTACCTCTGGGTTAGCCGCGGGCGCCGTCGCGCACGGGGAGTCCAGTCTTGCAGGGAAGCCCCGCAGGCGCAAGCAACGCGTTGTCCCGCGGCCGCGGAGGGCGCGGGCGGGCGCCTCGCGGCGGCTCAGGCCTCCGGCTCGGCGGCCGGCGGCCGGGGAGGCTTGGGGTGCGGCTCCGGCGGGGCGATCACGGTGAGCGTCTGGCGCAGCTCCTCGAGCGTGAACGGCTTGTGGACGACTCGCGCGCCGGCGGCTCGAACCCGGAGCATCTCGTGCTCGTCCAGGCGGCGCTCGGAGAGGATGAACAGACGGCCCGCGAGCGCGGGGTGCGCGAGGGAGATCTCTTCCAGCCAGTCGAGCGACGAGCGGCCGTCCACCGCCAGGTTGACCGTCACCAGATCGATCGGCATCGCATCGACGATGGCCGTGGCGCCGTCGAAGCTCTTCGCGGTGGCGCACTCGTGTCCGTCGGCCTCGAGCGCGAGCTTGACCAGCTCCGCGACGAAAGACTCGCCGTCGACGATCAGAATCCGCACCGGACCCCCTTGTAACGCGGGCGCCGGGGGGCCGGTCCCCCTCGAGCCCTCGCTCCGATCGAGCTACCGGAAGTATACGGTCGTCGCGGCGGAGTGAAACCGTCCCAGATCGAAAATCGGAACGAGGGAATAAATCCGCCGCGTTCTGCGTTCACTTTGTTGCGGGTCGGAAACGTGCTGTTATGGGTGGTCTCGCGGCCTTGCGCGAGGCGCGGAGGTCCGATGGCGGACAAGATTAAAAAAACAGATGTCGAGTGGGCGTCGTGTCTGACTCCCGATCAGTTTCGCATCGCTCGAGAGAAGGGGACGGAGCGCGCGTTCACAGGACGGTACTGGGATCACCACGACGACGGCGTCTATGCCTGCATCGCGTGCGGCGCGCCCCTGTTCGACTCGGTCGCGAAGTTCGAGTCGGGAACCGGGTGGCCGAGCTATCACTCGCCTGCATCGAGCCACGCGGTGGAAACAGAGTCCGACGCGAGCCACGGCATGGTGCGCACGGAGGTCCACTGCGCGCGGTGCGGCAGCCACCTCGGCCACGTCTTTCCCGACGGGCCGAAGCCGACGGGGCTTCGCTACTGCATCAACTCGGCGAGCCTCGACTTCAAGAAGCGCGGCTAACGGGCCGCACCCGCGGAATCGAATCGCGCGCTCACGGCGGGATCGACGGGGAACCCGAGCTCGGCGGCGCGGCGCACGTCGGGCGCGCCCTCGGCCGCGCGCCCCATCTGCTCGAGGGCGAGGCCCCGATTCATGTACGCGGCGGCGAAGTCCGGCTTCAAGCGGATCGCCTCCGTCAGGTCGGCGAGCGCCTCGTCCCAGCGGCCGGCATCCCCCATCGCGAGGCCTCGATCGAACCGGTACTCCGGCACGGCCGGGCCGATGCGGACCGCGGCGTCCAGGTGCGCGATCGCGCCCGCGGCATCCCCCCGCTCGTCGAGCGCCACGCCCAGGTTCTGGTGCGCGGGCGCGGCCCCGGGATCCCGGGCGAGCACGCTCGACCAGAAGACCACCTCGTCCCTCCAGGCCCCGCAGCGTGCCCAGGTCGCCGCCGAGAAAGCGATCGCCACCGGGACGACGGCGACAATCGCGACTCGCCGAGCGTAGGCACGGGCCCGCGCGAGCCCTGCGGCGACCACGATCGAGAGGCCGACTCCGGGAAGGTAGGTGTAACGGTCCGCGGCCACGACGCCGCCGACAGGGAGGATCTGGAGCACGAGCGCGATCGTCGCCACCGCGGTGCCGATTCCGAATCCCACGAGCCGCGACCGGCGTGCCGCCGCAACGCACGCCGCCGCGAGGGCCAAGGTCAGCACCACCGACGCCCAGACCGAAGGCAGGAGCCCGCCCTCGGGTCCGACCGGATACCGGTACAACCCCGACAGGCCGAACGGCGCGATCGTCTTCACACCGTAGAAGACGACCGCATAGCAGGCGTACGCGATGCGGGCCGGGAGGCCGCCGCTTTGCGCGAGCGGGATGGCGTCGGCGGAGCGCTGCGCGCCGATCGCGACGCACCCGATGACGAGCCCGACGATCGCGAACGGCACCTTCTCGGCTAGCGTGCGCGCGCTTCCGCGCCGGCCGAGAAGCCAGTCCGCAAGAACTAGCACCGGGACCAGCGAGACGCCCATGGCTTTCGAAAGACACGACGCGACGAAACAGCCGAGCGCCGCGGCGTATGAACCGCCGATCCGGCCGGAAGCGCTCGCGTGGCGGAAGTAGGCCAGCAGCGCGAGCAGGAAGAACATGGCGTACAGCAGGTCCTTCCTCTCGGAGATCCACGCGACGGACTCGACCCGGAGCGGATGCACCGCCCAGAGGAGCGCGGCCCCGAACGCGGCGACGCGATCTCCGGTCACGCGCACGATCGTCCGTTGCACGAGCAGCGCGTTCGCGGCGTGGAGGAGGAGGTTGACCAGGTGGTACGTCAACGGCTCCGGCCCCCCGAGCGCGTGATCGAAGCACAGGCTCAGCAACGTCAGCGGATGCCAGTTTCCGATCGTGATCGTCCGGAACGCCTGCGCGATCGCGGCCCGCCAGCCCAGAGCGAAGAGCGGATTTCCCGCGACGTAGACCTTGTCGTCCCAGACGAGCCCGTTCCGCAGCGCAGGAAGGAACGGTCCGATCGCAGCGAGCGGGAGGACAAGGACGAGCGGGTCGATGCCGCCCTGCGGCCGTTTCACCGTCATCTTGCGGAGGACCCTTGCGCGCCGTCTCGCGCCGCGTTGAATCGCGCGAGAACCGCCGGCTCGACCGGATACCCCAGATAGGACGCGCGCAGCACGTCGGGAAGACCCTCCGCCGCACGCCCCATCTGCTCGAGCGCCAGGCCGCGGTTCAGATATGCCTCCGCAAATTGCGGATCGAGGCGGATCGCCTCCGTCAGCGCCGCGAGCGTGTCGTCCCAGCGCCCGGCATCCCCGAGCGCGAGGGCGCGATTGAGCCAGTACTTCGGGACCGCGGGATCGAGGCGGACCGCCTCGGCATAGTCGTCGAGCGCCCCCGGAAGGTTTCCGTGCGCGGCGCGGACGTTCGCGCGAGCCCACCACGCCTCGGCGAATCTCGGATTGAGACGGATCGCCGCGTCGAAATGGAAAAGCGCTCCGGCCGGATCCCCCCGGTCGTCGAGAGCGACGCCGAGATTCTGGTGGGCGATCGTGACGCTCGGGTCCTTCGCGAGCACGTCGGTCCAGAACGTCATCTCGTCGCGCCAGGCGCCGCAGCGGATCCAGCTTCCGGTGGCCAGCGCGAGCACGGCGGCGGCGACGGTGGCGCTCGCCATCCGGGGCCAGCGCGCGAGGGCCCAGGCGATCGCCGCGGCGAGTGCCGTCGCGAGTCCGATCGACGGGAGATACGTGTAGCGGTCGGCGGCGACGGCGTCCCCGACCGGGAGGATCTGGAGCACGAGCGCGATCGTGGTCACGGCGAAGCCGAGGCCGTAGGCGGCGACGCGCGACCGCCGGCCCGCCCACACTGCGAGGGCGCCGAGGACGGCCGCGGCCACGACCGACCCCCAGACGGCCGTGGGGATCCCTCCGGCCGGAGCGGTTGGGTAGCGGTACATCCCGGCCAGTCCCCGCGGAGCGACCGTCGTCAACGCGTAGTGGACGATCCCGTAGCAGGCGTAGGCGAGACGGGACGCCACGCCTAGCCCCGCGAGCTCAGGAAGCGCCCCCGCCGAATGCTGAACCACGATCGCCACGCTGCCGACCGACAGCCCGCCGAGCGCGAACGGAATCTTCTCGGCGAGCGACCGCCGGTCGAGGCCCCGGCCGAGATACCAGTCCGTCAAGAACAGGACCGGGACCAGCGACACGGCCATCGCCTTCGAGAGTGCCGACGCCGCGAAGAGGCCGAGCGCTACGGCGTACGCCCGGCCGATGCGCCCCCCCCCTTCGACGTGCCTCACGTACGCGAGCAGCGCGAGGAGGAAGAACGCCACGTAGAGGAGGTCCTTCCGCTCCGCGATCCATGCCACCGACTCGACACGGAGCGGGTGCACCGCCCACAGCAGCGTCGCGCAGACCGCGGCGGAACGGTGTCCCCCAAGCCGAGCGGCGAGCCGGTACGCGAGCGCGGCGTTGACGCCGTGCAGCAGGAGGTTCGTCACGTGGAATACGAACGGCCCGGGGCCTCCGATCGCATTGTCGAGCGCCAAGCTCAGCAGCGTCACGGGGTGCCAGTTCCCGACCGTGAGCGCGCCGAACGCGGCCGGAACGACCGACGGCCAGCCCGCTCTCAGGACGGGATTCGCGCCGACGTAGAGCCCGTCGTCCCAGACGAACCCGTTGCGGAGCGCCGGGAGAAAAGGAACCACGGCCACCAGGGCGGCGACCGCGGCGAACGGATCGCGCCGCCGCGTCACTTGCACAGCGGCTCGGAGCCGGAACAACCCCAGACGACGCCCATGACGGACAAGTCGTTTCCGTCGATGCAACCGTCCTTGGTGTAGTCGACCGCGGCCCACGGCTGCGACGCGGGCGACGGATCGCAGACGCCGAAGTAGCGGCCGATCAGCGAGAGGACGAACCCGTCCACGCGGCCATCAGGCCCGGCGAACTGCGCACAGGTGCCGTCGTCCACCTTGCCGTTGCAGTCGTTGTCCTTGCCGTCGCAGAGATCGGGGGCCCCCGGGTAGACCGTCGGGTCGTGGTCGTTGCAATCCCCCTGCGCGACCGTGTACCCGTCACCGTCCTCGTCGGCGGACCCGTTGTAGCAGGTCTCGTGAATCTTCCCCGTGCCGATATCCGCCCAGGCGAGACATCCCGACGGAGATTGAGCGAAGTCGACGACCGCTCCGGCGTCGGGAGCGAACAGTTTGACGTCGCCGAGCGAAGCACCGGGACCCACCGCCGCGCTCCGGATCCAGCCGCTCTCGTAGTCCCCGAAGAACAGCCGTCCCGCGTACGATGCCGGGAAGTTTCCCCCGCGGTAGACGGGGCCGCCGATGATCGTGTTCCCCGTAAACGATGTGGACTGCCCCGAATGGCCGTACACGAGGACGGGGAAGACCGGGTTCGCCGGCGGCGGCGTGCAGGGCCTGTACGGCGCGTTCCCCTCGTAGCAGGGCCAGCCGTAGTCGGCGCCGGGAATGCCGGCGTCGATCTCTTCCCAGGTGTTCTCGCCGACGTCGGCGATCCAGAGAGTCTGCGTCGCCGCGTCGATCGAGAAGCGGAACGGGTTCCGCAGTCCCCAGGCCCAGATCTCCGGCCGCTTCGGCGCCTGGCCGACGAACGGATTGTCCGGTGGAATCGATCCGTCACGGCGGATGCGCAGGATCTTTCCACGCAGGTCGGTCAGGTCGCGCGCGTACGGATGGGCGCTGTTGCCCGAGGCGTTGTCCCCCATCGAGACGTACAGGGTGGAGTCCGACGCGAACCGGATCGTCCCGCCGTTGTGGTTGGTGGCCGCGTCGAGCACCGGCCCTTCGAGAACGACCGTCTCCCCGGAGAGCGCTCCGCCGCTCTCGGTGAAACGGGAGACGCGGTTCCGCGAGCCGGAGGTTCCCGCGATCGCGCAGGCGCCCGCCGCCGGCACTTCGCGCGTGTAGTAGAGATAGACGAAACGGTTCGGCGGGCCGCCCGCGTACCCGGGGTCGAACGCGATGCCGAGGAGCCCGCGCTCGTTGATCGGATCCACGCAGTTGAGGGTCAGAGCGGTCGTCACGGTCCCGGTCGCGGCGTCGCGCCGGATGACCCGGGCCTGCGACCCGTTCCCCTTCTCGAGGGCGAACATCGCGCCGGTCCCCGGCTCGTACGCGATCCCCGTGGGCGTGTCCACGGTCAGGAGCACCTTGTCGGCGAAACCCGCAGGCGGCGTCGAGGCGTCGACGCCGCGAGGAGCTGCCGCCGCGAGGACGATCGCAACGAGCGGGTGGATCCGTGGCCTCACGGGAATCCCTCGCGATCTTCAAATCCTACCGGATCCCGTGAAACGGCGCCGGAAGCCGCGGAAAGAAAAAGGGCGCGGACTCCCGCCGCGCCCTCTTGCTACTCCGATGCGAGAGATCTACTTCGCGGGCTTGATGGCGACAACGCCGAGGTGCTCGCCCTTCTCGCTGTCCTTGCAAGTCGCGGTGACCTTGTCCCCGGGCTTCAAGGTCGCGATCTCCTTGATCGCATTCCCCATGGCGGGAGCGGTGTGCTCCTGTCCCTGGTCGTCCTTGAGGGTGATGCTATGGGTCTTGGTGTCCACCGAGACCACCGTGGCGCTGACCTGATGGGTCGTGGTCTTTCCGGCGGAGGCGGTCTTCGCGGCGGGGGCCGCCGTGCCGCCGGCGAGGGCCAGGCTGGAGACGAGAAGAGTCGCGAACGTCAAAGCGGCCATGCGAGAGACGATCTTCATTTGAAGCTCCTCCCTTCGAGGGGGTGTGCCCGGCCGGGCCGAGCGGTTCGAGGAAACACCTTATGCCTGATCGGGATTCTCCGCCAATGCCTTGACGGCAACCTACCTGGAGGGCTCCGGCACCTCCGGACCCCACCCGTAGGCCGCCAGGAATTGTAGCAGCCGGGGGTCGTCTTTCGATAGCGCCGGAAGCCACTCCCCCACCGGCTCGCGGATCCAGAAACGGCCGGCCGGATCCCGCAGGGGAGCGAAACGGTAGCGGTAGAACCGGGCCCGGATGAACCGGGGAGGCCCACCCGGAAAGGGATCGTTCGCCAGGAGCGAGAGCGTGCCGGGGTCGTTGTGGAGGAGTTTCCAGACGAGGTGGACCGTCCACGGGTAGCGCTGGGGCGTCCCCATCGCGGCGAACCAGATCGCCCAGTCCAGGCGCGGCTGATACGGCGCGACGACCGGCGGGCGCCTCGACGGGTTCCCGGGCTTCGCCGGGAATTCGTACTCGCGCCACTCGGCCTCCGGCGCGTCGGCCGACGCGGCTGCGGTTCCCTCGAAGACGATCTCGTATCGTTCGCGCCCGACCGATCCGAACGCGCCATAGGTGTTGACGAGCGGGAGGCTCGTGAACGACGTGTTCATCGCCTGGTGCGCGGAGAGGAGATTCACCACGGGCGGGACGGAAAGGACACCGACCAGGACCGCGAGCCCCGCGACCGCCACGGAGGCCGCGCGGGACGGCACGGCGGCGGCCTCGGCTCGTGCGGCGCGCACCGCGAGGCGCGCCGGAACGAAGCGGCGCAGGAGGCGATCGTCGAAGCAGGCGAGGATCGGGACGATCGTGAGCCAATTGAGGAAGGAGAGGTTCCCGCTCAGGATCAGCAGCCCCTGGAAGAAGAGCATCAAAGCCCCGGCGGCCCAGGCCAGCCGCGTCGGGGTGAGCGCGAACAGGGGTGCCGCGAGCTCCGTGACGTGGTTGACGAAAACGCCGGCGCGATGGGTCCATCGGGGCGCGAAGTGGAACAGCGGCGAGAGCGGGTTGGGGATCGGTTGCGTCTCGTAGTGCCAGTCGAGGCAGGTCAGCTCGCGCCAGCACGCGTCCCCGCGGAGCTTGATCAATCCGGCCCCCCACATGATGCGGGCGATCAGCCACCGGAACAGCCAGATGACCACCACCGGCGCGGGCCGCTTCGGGAAGGGGCGCGGATCGAGCGCCGGAACGAAGAATATCGCGAGGAATCCCGTCTCGACGAGCTGGATCTCCCAGCCGTACCCGTACCACTCCTGCCCGACCGGCACGATCGACGTGTAGAGCATCCAGAGAATCGCCATCAGCACGCCGTTGGCGAGCCCCGCGACGACCAAGAGCGCGCCGGCGAACCCGGTCCATGCGATCGCACGGAGCGTGCCATCGGAGAGGTGGATCCAGAACAGGCTGGGCATGCGGAGGAAGCCGTCCCAGCGGGACCCTGTCGCCGAGACGACCGCGGTGAGGTAGCGGTCGGCCGGGAGGAGCCCGTCGTGGCCGACCAGCGGGACGAGCTGCCGGGCTGCGGCAAGAAACGCGAAGGCATACACGATCCCGAGCACGCGGAGGATGGCGAAGCGCGTCAGCCAGTAGGTCGGCCGCTCCGCGGTCACGGTCTCCGCACGCGGCGCTTCAAGAGCCCGTCACCGCTGGGAATGAAGCCATGGTGCTCGAGCCACCGCGTCACCTCGGCCCGGTGGGGGTGTGTCGCGCGAACCGCGTTGTGGATGTAGTTTAGGCCACGCGCCGCCGCCTCCTGCTCCAGGTGGTCGAGGATGAAGGAACCGATCCCCGCGCGCTGCCGGGACGGGTCGACCGCGAGGAGCACCTCGGCATCTCCCCAGGTGCAGTCCATCCAGCCGTAGCCCACGACCCGTCCCGCCTCCTCGACACGAAACCAATCCCCGGGCACCAGATCACCCCGGACGGCCGACTGCGGCGCGAGCGATTCGGCCGGCGCTCCCCCGAGGATCGCGGCCTTCGGCTCGTCCCATCGCGGGTTGACCTCGTGGATCCACTCGAGCGTCATACCGGCCTCCCTCGCTCGCGGTAGAGTCTAGTGTTTCACAGGACGCGCCCCACCATGCCGCGCTTCAAGACGGAACCGGAACGCAAACGCAAGCCGCCGGCCCTCAGGACGCTCGACCGCGTCCTCTCGAAGGCCGGTCTTGGCTCGCGCACCGAGGCGCGGCGCTGGAT
>DATKHQ010000010.1:0-2330 GCA_035510175.1 Candidatus Sulfotelmatobacter sp.
TCGGTGCCGTCGCCGCGGCCGACCTGCTCGCCGCCTGGGCCGATCCGAGGGTGCGCCGTGCGGCCTGAGCTCTGGCGCCGCCTCCTCCCGGCGTGGCCTGTCGCGCTGCTCGCCGCCGCGGCGGCGGTCGCACCGTGGCTACCCGGCAATCCCTATCGCACCGATCTCGGCGCCGTCTTCACGGCGCCGTCGGCGGCGCATTGGATGGGAACGGACGGCCTCGGCCGGGATGTCGCGTCGAGGCTCGCGCACGGAGCCCGGGTATCCCTCACGGTGGGGTTCGCGACGGCGGCGGGGGCCATCCTCGTCGGTCTGCCGCTGGGCGCCGTGGCGGGATACCGCGGCGGGTTTTGGGACGCAGCGGTGTCCCGCGTGATCGAGGCCGCGCTGTGCTTTCCGGCGCTGCTCGTCGCGGTCGCGATCCTCATAGATCCCCCCGCCTGGCTGCGCGCGCTTCCCGATCCGCTGCGCGTGGCGGCGGCACTGGCGGCGCTGGGGTGGACGCCGGCCGCGCGTTATCTTCGCGCGGAGTTCCTGCGCTTGCGAGGCTCCGAGGCCGTCCTGTCGGCGCGAGCCGCCGGCGCCGGGACGCTGCGCATCGTCGCCCTCCACCTGCTGCCGCGCAGCCTCGGACCCGTCCTCGTGAGCGCCGCATTCGGCGCCTCGGCCGCGGCGCTCGCGGAGGCCGCGCTGTCGTTCGTCGGCGTCGGGGTGTCCCCGCCGACGCCGACGTGGGGCGCGATGCTCCTCGAGGCGATGCGCCAGTCGGGCCGGGCCTGGTGGCTGGCACTCTTCCCGGGCCTGGCCCTGTTTGCGACCGTCTACGGATTGAACGGGCTCGCCGAGGGGATCCGCGATTGGCTCGACCCGAGACCGCAGCACCGCTGAGCCTCGGCCGGTTCCTCCGTGACCTGGTCCTGGCGCTTTCGCTCGTGGGGATGGCCGGCTGGGCCGTGACCCGCTGGGTCGCGGTCCCATGGGTCGTCGACGGTCGGTCCATGGCGCCCACGCTGCTCCCCGGAGAGCGGGTGATCGTGCTCCCGCGTGCGTGGGGACACGGAGGCCCGGAGGTCGGCGACGTGGTTCTGGTCGAGGGACCCGGGGGCGAGTTCCTGGTCAAACGGATCGCACGCGCGTCCGCGTTCCCCGCCGGCGTGCCCCCGGCGCAGCTCCCGCCGGAATCGAGCCTGGAGCCGACGTATCCGGTTCTGGGAGACAACCTCGCCGAGAGCAGCGACAGCCGCGCGTTCGGCGCCGTGCCCCGGCACCGGATCCGGGGGCGGGTTGCGTGGCGCTACTGGCCGCCGTCGCGCCTCGGTCCGATCGAGTAGAGACCCTCGGAGATCCCGCCACCCGGCCGGTACCCAGCGGGGTCGACCACCGCCTGGCTGAACCCCGCCTCCCGCACCGCCCGGACGGCCAGGTCCCGCAGACCTTCGTCGGCGAACCGCGCGATCTCCGAGGGAGCGACCTCGATCCTCGCGACGTCCCCGTGGTGTCGGACGCGCACGATCGCGAAACCAAGCGCCTTGAGCCCGCGCTCCGCTCGCGCGACCTGCTCGAGCCTCTCGGGGGTCACCGTGGTCCCCACGGGAATCCGCGATGCCAAGCAGGCGCTGGCCGGCTTTTCCTTCACGTGTAGCTCGAAGCGGGCGGCGATCCCCCTAACGTCGGCCTTGCCGAGCCCCGCGTCGAGAAGCGGAGCGTGGACCCCCCGCTGCCGCGCCGCGTCCATCCCCGGACGGTGCTCGCCGAGGTCGTCGACGATGGCCCCATAAGCTATTGAAGAAAAATGATTTATGCGCGCAAAACGCTCGAGGATTTCGAACAGCTCGGTGCGGCAGTGAAAGCAGCGTTCGCCATTGTTCATCTTGTATCCAGGGCGTTCCATCTCGTGTGTTTCGACCACCTCGTGCCGGACTCCAAGGAGAATGGCGATGCGGCGGGCGTCGTCGAGCTCTTCTTCCGTGACCGCGGCCGACCGCCCGGTGACCGCGACGACGTTTTCGGGTCCCAAGGTTCGCGCCGCCACGGCAAGCAGGGCCGCGCTGTCGACACCCCCCGATAGCGCGACGACCAGCCTCCCGAGGGGCCGGATCCGGTCCGCCGCGAGGTCCTCCGCGGAGGGCGAGGGCTCCGGGCGCGCACCCGGATCAACCGCTGGATTCCTCATGCTCGGGTGAGCACCTTAGCACGCGAAAAAGACCGGATTTTGCGGACATACGCTCCGCAACCCCACGGCCAAATTGGTTGACAAAGCCGAAACGTCACCGTACATCAACACGACCCTTTGGGGGGCGTGTGTACCGTAATTCTTACCAATCGTCACA
>DATKHQ010000011.1:0-3453 GCA_035510175.1 Candidatus Sulfotelmatobacter sp.
CCAGTTCGAGATCGTGCTCGTGGACGACGGCAGCCGCGACGGCTCGGCGGAGCGGATCGCGGAGCTCTCGCGGCGGGATCCCGAGGTGCGCGGCCTCCATTTCCGGACGAACCGGGGGCAGACCGCGGCGTTCGACGCCGGATTCAAGGCCGCGCGCGGCGAGGTCGTGGTGACGATCGACTCCGATCTCCAGAACGACCCGGCGGACATCCCGAAGCTGCTCGCGGCGCTCGAAGGTCACGACGCGGCGATCGGGTACCGGGCCACGCGCAACGACAATTTCGTCCGGCGGGTCTCGTCCAAGATCGCCAACGCCGTCCGGAACTCGCTGTCGGGGGACGACGTCATCGACACGGGCTGCTCGCTCAAGGCCTTTCGAGCCGATCGCCTGCGCGCGGTCAAGCTGTACACGGGGATGCATCGCTTCCTCCCGACGCTCGTGAAGATCGAGGGGGGGACGGTCGTGCAGATTTCCGTCAACCACCGCCCTCGAACGCGGGGGACGAGCAAGTACGGCGTCTGGAACCGGGTCTTCCGCTCGTTCGTCGATCTGCTCGCGGTTCGCTGGATGAAGAAGCGTCATCTCGGCTACGAGGTCGTCCGCCATGACCCATGACGAGTTTCCGATGGTCTGGCGCGTGGTTGGCCTGTGCGGCCAGGCGCTCTTCTTCAGCCGATTCCTCGTGCAGTGGATCGCCTCGGAGCGGAGCCGGCGCACCATGATCCCGGTGGCGTTCTGGTGGCTCTCCCTCTGCGGCGGGAGCGTCCTGCTCAGCTACGCGATCGCCCGGCGCGACCCGGTCTTCATCCTGGGGCAGGCGGGCGGGCTCGTCGTCTACGGCCGGAATCTGATGATCATCCGGCGGACGCGTGACGCCGCCCGCCCCGTCGACTGAGGGCGCGCGCTCACCGCGTCCCGGCGGGGACCATCGGGGTCGGGCCGCGCCGCGGAATCGGCGAGTCCGAGGGCGCGTAGTATCCCTTCCGGTTGGTCACCGCCACCCCGGGGCGGGAGCTCGTGACCCGGATCTGGCGCCACGTGCCGTCGTGCTTCTTGTCGTCGGACGAGTACGCGATCAGGTACTGGTGGCGCAGATCGTCGGCAACCTTGGTGAAGCTCTTCCGGAGCTGCCCCGCGGAGGGAGAGAACACCGCGGTTCCTCCGGTGGTGTCGGCGAGGGAATTCAGGATCGACACGAGCGGCTGCCGCCCGTAGAAGTCCAGCTCCTCGACGCGACCCGTCGGATTGTCCTGCAGCAGCTTGGCGTCGCGCGCGAGCGGCCGCCCGACCCCGATCACGAAGACCATGACGTCGTTCCGGAGCGCCCGGTCGCGAGCCTCCTCGAGCGTGTGCCGGCTCCCCGGCTCGAGCCCGTTCGCCGCCTCGTCGCGGCCGTCGGACAGCAGCAGGAGGACGCGCCGCCCGTCGAACTCCGCCAGCCGCTCGGACGCCCGGTAGATCGCGTCGTAGAGCGCCGTGCCGCCGCTGGCCTTCGCGGACCGGATCGCGCGCTCGAGCTCGCCGCGGTTGGAGGTGAGGTCCTGGAGCATGCGGACGTCGTCGGAGAACCCGACGACCAGCCCCTCGTCGCCGGGCTGGATCACGTCGAGGAACTCCACCGCGGCCTGGATCGCCGCGGTGATCTTGTTGTCGTCCTCCATCGACAGCGACGTGTCGATGACGATCGCGATCCGCAGCGGCCGGCGCTCGGCCGAGAAGCGGTCGATCTGCTGGGGCCGGCCGTTCTCCTCGAGGCGCAGGTCCTTCTGCTGGAGATCGGTGACGTACGCCCCCTTCGTGTCGCGCGCGATCGCGTAAACGTTGACGAGGGCGACTTCCTCGGTCTGGTTGATCGTGAGCCGGCTGGTCTCGATCTGCGCCACGGCGTCGGTCCCGTCCGAGAAGGCGACCGTCGCCGCGAGGCGGTGCCCCACGGTGCCGTCCCCGGCATCCCACGTGAACGTCCACGGGGGGGCGGTCCGCTCGCCGACGATCCGTCCGTCGACGATGAACGTGACCTTCTGGACCGAGGCGCCGGGAGGCGGCACCACCTGGAGCTGCGCCGTCGCTTGGCCGACGGCGGTCGCGTTGCGTCGCGGTGCCAGGAACCGGATGCCGGGGGCGGTGTCCTCTCCGGCCGCCGCGGCCAGAGCGATCGCCAGGAGCGCCACGATGCCGACCGAGGCGGCCGCGACGACGGCGCGCGTGCGCACTCTCACGATGTCTCCGCCCTCCGCGGCACGATGCGCCGCATCTGAAAGACCACGAGATCACCGGCAGGATCGAAGCCGAACTCGACGTCCTGGGCCCGCCCGGTGACCTCCTCGAGTGTACGCGCGAGCGTCCCGACGCGCGCGAGGTCGTCCTCGCTCAGGCAGGGGCGCCCGAGCTCCCCCTCGCCGAGCTTGATCTCGACGGTCCCGAACCCGTCAGAAGCCGGCTCGATCCGGTGCGTCTGGAGGCCCGTCTCGCAGGCGATGAGTGCCCCGGTGCTCCGGCGCACCCAGAAGAGGTCTCCCGGGATCTCTCCCTGCGAGACCCCCTCGCCCAAGCCCCATCCGGCGTTGATCAGGAGCGTATCGGGGCGTCCGGTCGGGTCGCGCGAGAACAGGACGCCCGCGGCGCGGGTCGGGATCATCTCCTGCACGAGCACCGCCTGGTCCGCGCGGAGCGGCGAGGTACCGCTGGCGAACAGCGCGGCCACCGCCCGCGCGTTCCAGAGGGACGACCAGGCCCACCGCACGCGATCGACGATCTCCTCGAGGCCGTGGATGCCGAGGTAGGTGTCGAACAGTCCCGCCAGGCTTCCCAGAGGCCCGTCCTCGATCGTCGCCGAGGATCGCACGGCGACGCGCACCGGTCCGAGCGCGTCGTAGGCCACGCGGATCGCGTCCGCCACCTCCTCCGGCACGTCGCCCGCGAGCAGCGCGGCCCGGGCGCGCCGCGAGACTTCCGCGTCGGTGGCCGCCTCGACGGCAAGCCTCAGCTTCTCTCCGGTCTCCCCGAGCAGGTGAAGGCGGTACGCCGCCGAGGTGACCACGAACCCGCGCGGGCTGCGGCAGCCCGGCGGCAGCGCGTGGAGGATCTCCACCAACCCCGCCGCCTTGCCACCGAGCAGCGAGCGATCCGGCCGGACGCCCGGCGAGAGCGTCACGACCAGCTGCGTCCCGGCGCGCGCGCGCTCCTCCGAGAGGATCCGGGTGAGCCTGTCGTGAAGCCGCTGCACCTCGGCGCGGTCGAGCCGTCCCGCGCGCGCGCGCCGCAGGAGCCGGAACAGACCGCCGAGCCGCGCGCGCATGGCCTCGTCGGGGAGCCCGATCGCGCGACGCACCTCGTCGGCGAGCCGGGTCTCGAGCGCGGCCTGCCGTGCCGCTGCGGTCTGGAGCACCGGCTCGAGCCACTGCTCGAGCCGGTCGGGGTCCGCGCCGAGATCCTCGAGGAGGTGCAGGTCG
>DATKHQ010000012.1:0-14840 GCA_035510175.1 Candidatus Sulfotelmatobacter sp.
GCTCGATGCGAACGTCATGGAATGTGATCCGTCGCTCGAGGGGCGCGCCGGGAGCGGTGTCGATCCCCCGGATGCGCCCCGCCAGCGCCGAGGCCGCGACGACCGCGGGGCTCGCGAGGTAGCAGCGCGCCTGAGACGATCCCATGCGTCCCTTGAAGTTCCGGTTGGAGGCGGAAACTCCCGTCTCGCCCGGGCGGAGGAGGCCGTCGCCGAGGCCGATGCACGGCCCGCACCCGGACGGAAGGGGCGAGGCCCCGGCGCCCAGGATCGCGCCCCACGCGCCGCTCGCCTCCGCTGCAAGCTGCACGTCGGCGCTCGCCGCGGCGACGTAGAGCGAGATGCCGTCGGCGATGCGATGGCCGCGCAGGATCTCGGCCGCGGCCTCGAGGTCGGACAGGCGGGCATTCGCGCACGAGACGAGATAGGCCTTGTCGATCGCGATGCCTTCCCGCTCGAGCTCCGTCACGGGGATCGAGCGCTCGAGCGTGTCGGGGCCGGAGACGTGCGGGGCGACTCGCTCGAGATCGACCTCGATCGTCGCGGCGTACGCCGCGTCCGCGTCGGCACGCGGCGGATCGCCGCCGCCGAGGGACGGCGTCGGAGCACCCAGGGCGGAGCGTCGCTCCTCGAGAAAGCGCCGGGTCAGGGCGTCGGCGGGAATTGCACAGGCGACAGCACCCCACTCGGAGGTCATGTTCGCGACGGTGAGGCGATCGTCCATCGTCAGCGACGCGAGCCCGGGCCCGTCGATCTCGACCGCGCGGCCGACGGCGTCGTCCGGATAGAGGGCGCACAGCGTCAGGATGAGGTCCTTTCCGGTGGCGCCCCGGGGGAGGCGGCCGGCGAGAACGACGCGGACCGTCTCCGGGATCTCCCACCAGAACAAACCCGTCGCCCAGATCCCCGCGACGTCGGACCGCGCGACCGGGACGCCGAGCGCTCCGATGGCCCCATAGGTCGTCGCGTGGGAATCGGCCGCGACCGCGAGCTGCCCGGGTGCCACGTGGAGTCGCTCCACCATCACCTGGTGCCCGATGCCGGATCCGGCCGGGTGAAACGCCGCGCCCTGCTCCCTGGCGAACGCCTCGATCGCCGCGTACTTCGAGAGGTTGGCGGCCGACCGGTTCTGGATGTCGTGATCGAGCACGACCACCACGCGCGACGGGTGCGCCAGGCGCGTCCCTCCCAGCTCCCGAAATCGCTTCATGATCGCCGACGTGTTGTCGTGCGACATCGTGCGCGCGGGGGACAGGGTGACGAGGTCTCCGGCGCGCGGGGGACGGCCCGCGGGGCCGTCGACGACGTGCCTCTCGGCGATCGCCTCGACGAGGGTCCGACGCATTCCGCGGAGTATAGACGGGCGTTGCGAGGAGGCGGTCAGCGCGAGCCGGCGACCAGCGCGACGAGCAGCGCGGTCAGCCAGAGAATCGAGTAGAGCATCGTCTTCCGGGCCCACGCCCCGCCCACCGTCGCCCGGAAGCCGCGCGAGGCCAGCAGCACGAACCCCGCCCCGAGCAAGGACGCCGCGATCGTGTACGGAAGGCCCGCGAGCCGGAGCGGCTGCGCGGCGAGGCTCACCGCGACCACGACGATCGTGTAGATGGCGAGGCGTCGTGACGCGGTCGCCGCGCCGCGGCTGACCGAGAGCACCTCGAGGCCGCCCCGCCGGTAGTCCTCCTCGAGGTAGATCGCGATCGCGAGGAAGTGCGGAAGCTGCCAGAAGACCATCAGCGCGAACAGGAAGATTCCCGGCCACGCCAGGCTCCCCGTCGCCGCGGTCCACCCCATCAGCGGCGGGATCGCACCCGGAATCGCTCCGACCTCGAGTGCCCACGGCGTGATCCGCTTGAGCGGCGTGTAGGCGAGCACGTAGGCGAGATGCGCGATCAAGCCGAGGAGAGCCGTGAGCGGGTTGATCGCCAGCGCGAGGATCGGGATCGCGAAGACGCCGAGTCCGATCCCCGTGGCGAGGCCGACCCACGGATCCATCCGCCCCGCCGGGATCGGCCGCGTGCGCGTGCGGATCATGAGGGCGTCCGTGTCGCGCTCGTACCAGCTGTTGAGCATGTTCGCCGAGGCGACGAGCAGCGCGGTCCCGCCAAGGAGCACGAGCCCTCGCGCGATGCCGATCGATCCGGGGGCGAGCCTGAGGCCGATGGCGGTCGTGAAGACGACCATCGTCGTGACCCGGGGCTTGGCCGACTCCGCGACGCTCCGCAGCGCCTCGAGGACGCTGGGAAGCGACGGCAGCACGGCGGCGGCCGACCGGGCGCGATCGCGCGCAAGCGCCGTGGTCTCGAGCGGGGTCACGGCGCGGGATTCTATCAGGGGTCCGGGGTCTCTCCGAAGTTCTCGCTCCGGAAGGTGAACAGCCGGCCCTCGCGCCAGCCGTCCGGCAGAAGGCCCGCCTTCCGGGCGAGCTCCGCCAGGAGCGTGGGTGTATCCCATCCCTGCTCCGCGGCCACCTGGGGGAGGAACACCGCGCGGTGCGACCCCGCCTCGAGGACGACGCCGTGCTCTCCCGCGACGATCGCATGGGCGCTGCCGGCGGGGGACGGGACCGTGAGGGCCGACACCGAGAGGACGACGTCGTCCAGCTCCTGGGGGGTCAGCGGCGGGAATCGCGGATCGGAGAACGCGGCGGCGCGCGCGGCGGCGACGACCCCGTCGCGGATCGGCTCCTCTCCGACGATCGACCCGATGCACCCCCTGAGGCGAAGGCCGCCGCCCGCCTCGGGGACCTTCAGCGTGACGAACACGCCCCTGCGCTCCTCGAGCGCGGGCGTCACGGCGACGCCCCGGCGGGCCGCCTGGAGCGCGCCGCCGCCGAGCAGGCGGTCGACGATCGCCGCGCGCGCCAGGAGCAGGAGCGCCTGACCCTCGGAGGCGGTCATGGGCGGCTCACGATCTCGGGGAACGCGATCGACGCGTACGACACCGAGTTGTCCCACGCGCCGGTCATCCGGCCGGAGGCGTCGTACGCGAGGAGCGATCCGTCTCGCATTCCGGGAAGCGCCAGCGCCACGTCGATCGCGTGGCGCCCGCAGATCGTCGCGCCGGTCGTGTCGACGTAGCGCACGAACGACGCGCCGTTGCCGGAGGTGATCGCGTTCACCGCGCCGAGATCGAGCTCCCGCACGCGGCGGGGCACGTCGTCCTCGAACGGGACGTACCCGAATCGAGGGCCGTAGTGGGTGAAGTCCGACGAGACGACCGTGAGCGTGCGCGGCGTCGTGAGCGGCGCGAGCCGTCCGGCGATCTGAACGGCGTCGGCGTGCGTGGTGGCGTTCCCCACGAGAATCGGGACGATCGGCGCCTCCCCCCCGAGCGTGCGCTGCAGGAACGGGATCTCGGCCTCGAGCGCGTGCTCGGGGACGAACAGCCGGTCGTCGGCGCGAAAGCCCGAGGCCTCGCGCAGCGTCTCGAGGGCGGCGCCATCGAAGGGGACCGCGCCGAGCGGAGTCTCCTGCGCCACGGCGGCGCCGGGAACGGCGGCGCCGCGAAACGAGAAGTAATGGCTCGGCCCGAGCAGGAGGATCCGGTCCGGGGCGCTCCCGGCGAGGCCCCGGAACGCGGCGGCGGCCACGGCTCCCGAATAGGCGAACCCGGCGTGCGGCACGACCACGGCCCGGATCCCGCGCGCCTCCACCGCCTCGCCCGCGTCGTCGAGGAGACGGTCGACCAGCGCTTCGAGCTCGGATCGCCGCGCGGGGTACCAGGTCCCGGCGACGGCAGGTGCGAGCACGCGCGCGGTGGTCATCGCGTCATTCCACTCTCATGTCCGGGGATGCGAGCTCCTTCGCGATAGCGTCCACGATCTCGTCCGGCCTCCGCCCCTGGGTCGGGACCACGACGTGCGCCTGAGCGTAACGGCCCTCTCTCGCGGCCAGCATCGCGCGCAACTCTCCCATCGCGTCCGGATTGTCCGCCATCGGACGGCGGTCCCCCTGTCCGATCACGCGGCTCCAGTGATCCTCGGGGCGGGCCTTCAGCCAGACGACCGTCGTCCGGTCGAGCAGCGTCTTCCAGGTGGTCGGCTCGTTGACGACGCCTCCCGCCGCGGCGACGACCGAGGCTTGCGAGCGCGAGAGGATCGATTGCAGCGTCTCGCGCTCGAGCCTCCGGTAGTACCTCTCGCCGTGCAGCTCGAAGATCTGGTCGAGCGGCAGCCCGGCGGCGTCCTGGACGAGGGCGTCCATCTCGACGAAGGGGACGGACAGCGCGCGCGCGAGCGCGGGGCCGATCGTGCTCTTGCCCGCCCCTCGCATCCCGACCAGGGAGATGACCGGACTGCGGGCGCGCGGCGCACGGAGGAGGGACTCCGGGGCGAGATCGAACGCCTGGGCCAGGTGGATGAGCCGGAGGAGGGAGATGTTTCCGTCCCCGGCCTCGATCCGCGCCAGGAATCTCAAAGACAGACCGGAGCGCTCCGAGAGGTCGGCCCGGCTCCAGCCGCGGGCGTCCCGCAGGCGGCGAACCCGCGCCCCGAGCAGGCGCAGCGCGTGGTGTTCGGAGCCGTTCACGGTGACAGGCATGCTGTGCACTATATTGCACAACATTTGGGGTTTCAAGGGCCCTTTGAGTGCAGTATATTGCGACCTTCCCAATTCCGGATGGAGGTCGTCCTTTGGAGACCACAACGAAGCCCGAGCCGGTGACCTTCGCCAGGACGCCCGATGCGTACGTCCACTGGCGCCTCGCGATCGAGGGCGACATCGCGCGGCTCACGATGGCGGTCCAGGAAGACCGCCCGCTGCGGCCGGGGTACCGGCTGAAGCTCAACTCGTACGATCTCGGCGTCGACATCGAGCTCTACGACGCCGTTCAGCGCCTGCGCTTCGAGCACCCGGAGGTCCGCTGCGTCGTGGTGACGAGCGGAAGCGAGCGGGTCTTCTGCGCGGGCGCCAACATCAACATGCTCGCGACCTCGTCGCACGCCTTCAAGGTCAACTTCTGCAAGTTCACGAACGAGACGCGCCTCGCGATCGAGGACGCCTCGATGCACTCGGGGCAGAAGTACCTCGCGGCGTTGAACGGCGTGTGCGCCGGCGGCGGGTACGAGCTGGCACTCGCGTGCGACGAGATCGTGCTCGTCGACGACGGGAACTCCGCGGTGAGCCTCCCCGAGGTCCCGCTTCTCGGCGTGCTCCCCGGAACAGGGGGCCTGACCCGCCTGGTCGACAAGCGGAAGGTGCGGCGGGATCTCGCGGACATGTTCTGCACGGTCGCCGAGGGCGTGAAGGGACGCCGCGCGGTCGAGTGGAGCCTGGTCGACGAGGTCGCGACGAGGAGCCGGTTCGCCGAGGCCGTGGACAAGCGCGCCAAGGCTCTCTCCGGCACGTCGCCCTCGAGATCGAAGACCGGGATCGCGCTCACGCCGCTGACGTCGAGCCGCGACGGCGACACGATCAAGTGGACGCACGTGCGCCTCGCGATCGACCGGGACAAGCGCACCGCGACGCTCACGGTCTCGGGGCCGCCGAGGGGACTGCCGGGCGATCCGGCCGCGATTCGCGCTCTCGGAAGCTCCTGGTGGCCTCTCCAGGCGTTCCGCGAGCTGGACGAGGCGTTGCTCCACCTGCGCCACAACGAGGAGGAGATCGGTCTCGTTCTCCTGCGCACGGAAGGGGAGGTCGCGGCGTGCCTCGAGGTCGACGCCGTGCTCGCCGCGCTCCCGGAAGACTGGCTCGTCAACGAGGTCCGTCTTTTCATCGCGCGGACGCTGCGACGGCTCGATCTCACGGCGCGGTCGTTCTACGCGTTCGTCACGCCGGGTTCGTGCTTCGCGGGAACGCTCTTCGAGTTGGCGCTCGCGGCCGACCGCTCTTACATGCTCCACGACAAGGACCATCCGGCGGAGATCGCGATCACCGCGATGAACGGCGGCGCCTACCCGATGAGCCACGGCCTGACGCGCCTCGAAGCGCGCTTCTACGGCGAGCCCGAAAAGGTCAGGGCGATCGCCGACGCCCCGAAGGTCTACGACGCCTCGGACACCGAGGACGCCGGGCTCGTGACCGTCGTCGCCGACGAGATCGACTACGACGACGAGGTGCGGGTCGCGGTGGAGGAGCGCTCGAGCCTGTCTCCCGACGCTCTGACGGGAATGGAAGCCTCGCTGCGGTTTCCGGGTGCGGAGACCGGAGACAGCAAGATCTTCGCGCGCCTGTCCGCCTGGCAGAACTGGATCTTCCAGCGCCCGAACGCCGTCGGCGAGCGCGGTGCTCTGACCCTCTACGGAAAGCCCGAGCGGCCCGCCTTCGATTTCAGGAGAACCTGATGCAGCTCCACGAGAAGATCCCGAACAACGTCAACCTCTCGCAGGACAAGCGTCTCCTGCGCGCGCTCGAGAAGTGGCAGCCGGATTACCTCAAGTGGTGGCACGAGGCGGGGCCCGCCGACTTCCAGGCGGACGACATCTACCTGCGAACGGCGATCTCGGTCGACGCCAAGGGGTGGGCGCACTTCGACTACGTGAAGATGCCGGACTACAAGTGGGGGATCTTCCTGACCGAGCCGGAGCCGGACAAGAAGATCGGCTTCGGCGATTTCTTCGGCAGCCCCGCGTGGAACGAGGTCCCCGGCGAGTTCCGGAACGCGCTCCGGCGGATCATCGTCACGCAGGGAGACACGGAGCCCGCCTCGGTCGAGCAGCAGCGCCTCCTATGCGACTCGGCGCCGTCGATGTACGACTGCCGCAACCTCTTCCAGGTCAACGTCGAGGAGGGTCGCCACCTCTGGGCGATGGTCTATCTCCTCCACGCCTACTTCGGCCGCGACGGCCGCGAGGAGGCCGAGGACCTGCTCGAGCGCCGCTCGGGGGACGTGGACAAGCCGCGCATCCTCTCGACGTTCAACGAGCCGATCTCCGACTGGCTCTCCTTCTTCATGTTCACGATGTTCACCGATCGGGACGGGAAGTACCAGCTCCTCGCTCTCGCGGAGTCCGGCTTCGACCCGCTCGCGCGCACGACGCGCTTCATGCTCACGGAAGAAGCGCACCACATGTTCGTCGGCGAGACGGGCGTCGGGCGCGTCGTCAAGCGCGCCTGCGAGCTGATGAAGGCCGACAAGAACGAGGACGCGCGGGCCCAGGGCGGAATCGATCTCGACCTGATTCAGCGCTACGTCAACTTCTGGTACTCCTCGAGCCTCGACCTGTTCGGCGGCGAGATCTCCACGAACGCCGCCGACTACTTCGCCTCGGGCCTGAAAGGACGCGAGCACGAGGAGAAGTTCGAGGACCACGTCGCCCTCCACGGCACGTACCGGATCCCGATCTTCGAGGAGGGAAAGCTCACCGACCGCGACGTCCCGATGCGCAACGCGATGAACGAGGTGCTGCGCGACGCGTACATCGACGACAACCAGCGCGGCGTCGACCGGTGGAACAAGATCATCGCGGAGGCCGGGATCGACTACACCATCACGCTGCCGAGCCGCCGATTCAACCGGACGATGGGGATCTACGCCGGCTTCCCCTTCGACCCGCACGGGAACTCGATCTCGAAGGAGGAGTTCGAGCGCCGGAAGCTCGAGTGGCTCCCGAGTGCTGCCGACCGCGCCCACGTGCAGGCCTTGATGCTCCCCGTGCTCGAGCGCGGGAAGATGGCGCATTGGATCGCCGCGCCGGATCGGGGCGTGAAGGGGCAGCCGCTGGATTTCGAGTACATCCGGAGAATCTAGGGACGTTCCGTCTCGCCCCTAGTACCCGGTCGTTTCACGGCACGCCACGCTCTCCACCCGCTCCTCATCCACGGCCCACGCCGTCAGCCTCCCCCCGTATACGCACCCCGAATCGAGCCCCAAAGTCCGTTCTCCGCGGTAATAGCCGCGCATCGCCCAGTGGCCGTGGACGATGAGGTCGCTCCCCTTGTAGAAGGCATCCCATTCCCTATATGGGGGATGCGCATCCTCCGGCCGGCCGACGAAGCGGATCCGCTCACCCTTCACGTCGCAGCAGCGGACTCGCGTCATGAATTGAACGTCGTCGCTCTGGAGCCACTCGTCGTCGTGCACCATTGAATCCACCCGCTCGGCGATCTCGTCCAGCTCCTTCCATTCGGGATGCAAGCCGGCGTGCACGAGCCGGACGACGCCCGGCTTCGCCTCCCGCTCCAATCGGGCCATCACCGGAAACGCACGGAGCACGCCGAGCAACTCGTCGCACCGCTCGCTCTCGAACAGCTCCTCGAGGCGATCCTTGCGCCGCGGCGCCGCCCCCGATCTTGCGAGAAGCGCATACGCGTCGTGATTCCCGATCACGGAGCGGCCTCCGGCCTCGAGCCACAGCGACAAGGCCCGCAAGGAGTCGGGCCCGGTATTCACGATGTCGCCGGTGCACCACAGCTCGTCGGACGCCGGATCGAATCGGATCTTCCGCAGCAGGTCGTCGAGCTCGCGCACACAACCGTGGATGTCCCCGATGATCCACCGCATGGCGCCATCGTACACGGTAGGATGTCGCGCATGGCGGCGTTCGGCACCGCGATCCTGGGGCGCACGGGGCTTCGCGTGGCGCCCATCGGCATCGGGGCGAGCTACGGCGTCGGCGCCGCGGCGATCGAGAAGGCCTACCACGAGCACGGCATCAACTTCTTCTACTGGGGATCGATGAGGCGCCGCGGGATGGGCGAGGCGGTGCGGCACCTCGCGGCGACCGATCGCGATCGGATCGTCGTCGCCCTCCAGACCTACGATCGCCTCGGGTTCCTGCTCGAGACCTTCGTCGCGCGCGGGTGCCGGGCGCTGCGGATCGAGCGGGCGGACATTCTCATCCTCGGTTATCACCAGAAGCTGCCGAGCGCGCGGGTCGTCGATGCCGCGCGCCGCGCCAAGGAAAAGGGGCTCGTCCGGTTCCTGGCGATCTCGGGGCACCACCGACCGCTTCTCGGCCGGATCGCCAGCGCCCTCAATGCGCCGTTCGACGTCGTGATGTTCCGCTACAACGCGGCCCACCGGGGCGCCGAGTCGGAGATCCTGCCGTTCCTCCCCGCGAAGAACCCGCCGGGGACGATCGCCTACACGGCGACGCGGTGGGGCCAGTTCCTCGATCCGAAGAAGATGCCGGCCGGCGAGGCACCCTTGCGTGCCTCCGACTGTTATCGCTTCTCCCTCTCCGATCCCCGCGTGGACATGGTGCTCTGCGGCCCTTCGAACGATCGCCAGATGGAGGAGGCCTCGTCTGCCCTTTCTCTCGGGCCGCTCTCGGCCGAGGAGATGTCGCGCGTGAGACGGATCGGGGACCACCTGCACCGGAAGGCCGCGGCATGAAGCTCATCCAGATGCCGTTCAGCCACAACTGCATCAAGGTGCGCGCGGCGCTAGCCCTGAAGAAGCTCGACCACGAGATCCAGAACATCTCTCCGGTGGATCGGGCTCCGGTCGTCGCCGCTTCCGGTCAAGGACTCGTGCCCGTGCTCGTCGACGGCTCTCGCACGATCGCGGACTCCACCGCGATCCTCCTGTACCTCGACGAGACGTATCCCGATCCCCCTCTCGTGCCCTCCGATCCGCGCGACCGCGCCGAGTGCGTCCTCCTCGAGGACTGGGCCGACCACGCGTTCATGGCCCTCTCCAGGAGGATCGCCTACTGGAACGTCACGTCGACGCCGGGAGCGCTCGGACGGATGTTCTTCCCTCACGACCACGGATGGGCGCGCCGCTTCAAGGAGCGCATCGCCATCCGCCGCGTGCGCGATCGGTTCCGCATCAGCGCGTCCGGGTACGCGCGCGACGTTCCCGAGGCCAGGCGCGTGGCCGCGATCGCGGTCGACCGGATCGCGGGACGCGATCATCTGCTCGACGGAGCGCCGACGATCGCGGACCTGGCCCTCGCGTCGATGTCCGCGCCGCTCGTCGCCGATCGCGCGCTCCGGGAGGATCCGGCCGTTTCGGCGCTGCTCGCCTGGGGCGCGCGCTTTCTCCCGCCCGACGTGCCGGCGCTCTACGCGTCGGTCTGACAACGCCCCGGCTGATACAATTCCCTAGCAACCCGGAGGTGTACTTGTCCGACCAGATCTGGAGCTTCGATGAGCTGGCCCGCTTCACCAAGTGGGAGGATGCCGAGGTCCGTTATTGGGCGATCGACCGCCTCATCCGGCACTTTCCCGAGCAAGCCTGCGACGTCGTCGCCCCGTTCGTCCTCGACGACCACGATGCCACCCCCGAGCGCGTCGCGCGCCATCTCGGCGAGCACGGCGGGTCCAAACACCACGCGATCCTGATCCGCGGCTTCAAGCTGCTGCGCGGCACGGTGCCCGGGTACTGCCTCCAGGCGCTCGCCCGGCTCGGATACTCCGGGACGGTCGATCTCGCCGCCACGGTGCTCCAGCGCGGCGACCTGCACGACTCCGCGGTCGCGCTTGTGGTCGAGACGCTGGCCGACCTCGGGACGCCCCCCGCCCGCGATCTCGTCCGGGAGTTCGTCGCCCGGAAGGGAGAGCTCCTCGCGGAGCCGCAGGCGCTGCGCGGCGCCCTCCGGGTTGTCAGCGCGTCGGAGATCCCGGACGTTCTCTCCCGGTTCGTCACCGCCCTCCAGTGGCGCGGTTCCCACCGCGCCGGGGAGGGGTTCCGGACCCTGATGGATGCGCTCTCGATCGACGATGCCGGATGGTGCTTCCGCACCGGTCCCTCCGGACGCATCGAGCTGCGCAAGACGATCAAGGCGGTCGAGTCCGGGTACGACTGCGACATCCTGGCCGCCCTCGGCGAGACCACGATCAAGCAGCTCGCCCAGCGCTTCCGCGCCGGGGACCACGAAGAGGTCGTCCGCGCGATCGCCGACTGGACGCGGGGCGCCGCGGCGAAGCTTCCGGCCGATCCCGAAGACGAAATGCCCGCGCGGGTCGCCGCCGCGGTCGGCGCCTTCGCCACGACGCCGATCCTCGAGGGCTCGGAGAAGCTCGGCCACCAGTTCCAGCAGTGGGTCGTCGGGTTCGAGCTGTCGGCGGCGTTCGCGATCGCGCGCTACCTGAACCCCATGCTCGCGCTGAAGCGCGCGCGGGGGGACCTCGACCGGCTCCTGGAGCTCGCCGAGGTCGAGACGGCGTTCGTCCTCGACGAGCTGCCGGCCGCGATCGCCGTCATCTGCCGCGAGGACCCGGTGCGGGCCGGCAAGGCCCAGGACTGGTGCCTGCGCATGCTCGAGGCCCAGGGTCCTTTCTTCCCGAAGGTCGTCGCCCTCGAGACGCTCGGGGCGCTGCGCGCGGTCCACTTCATTCCCGAGGTGATGGAGTATCTCTCCGACGAGAACTCGTACGTCTACGGCGCCGCCGAGCGCGCGCTGTCGGCGATGGGGGAGGCCGTCGTGGCCCCGGCGCGCGCCAAGATCGAGGCCCGCGCGGTCGAGCCCGACGCCGCGCACTCGATCCTGGTGCTCCTGTGCGACCTCGGCACACGCGCGTCGTACGAGGCGGTCAAGGCGAACCTCGTGTGGTTCATGGAGGAGGTCGGCCCCGGATCGACCGCGGAGTGGGTGAGCCTGTTCGGCACCCAGGAGCTGATCGACCCCTTGCGCGACTGGCTCGAGGAGGACCCCGCGCTCGTCGGCCAGGGGGTCCTGCTGCTCGGCGCCATCCACAACGTGCGCATCCCCGAGGAGGAAGACATCCTCCGTGCCATCGAGGTCGAGCGGCAGCGCCTCGAGTCCGAGCCCGAGGCCAACGACGGCGGGCTCGATTCCGACGGCGGCAGCCTCGTCAACTGACCGCGGGCCCGCGCGCGATGCCGTCGTTCCCAAAAGAGAAGGTCCGCAACATCGGCATCGTCGCGCACATCGACGCCGGAAAGACCACCACGACCGAGCGGTTCCTGTTCTACACCGGGCGGAGCCACAAGCTCGGCGAGGTCCACGACGGGCAGGCCGTGATGGACTTCCGCGAGGACGAGCGCAATCGCGGCATCACGATCTCGGCGGCGGCGACGACGCTGACCTGGAAGGACCATCGGATCAACCTCATCGACACGCCCGGGCACGTCGATTTCACCGCCGAGGTCGAGCGGGCGATGCGCGTGCTCGACGGCGCCGTGGTCATCTTCGACGGCGTCGAGGGGGTCGAGCCGCAGTCCGAGACCGTCTGGCACCAGGCCGATCGCTATCACGTCCCGCGCATCGCGTTCGTCAACAAGCTCGACCGGACCGGGGCGGACTTCGACGCCGCGGTGGCCTCGATCCGCGACCGGCTCGGCGCGCGGCCGATCCCGATCCAGATGCCCGTCGGCTCGGCGGAGACGTTCGCGGGGATCGTCGATCTCGTCGAGGAGCGATACCTGACGTTCGAGGCGGAAAGCCTCGGCCGGACCGTCGTCAGCGGTCCGATTCCCGAAGCGCTCGCGGCCGAGGCCGCGACGCGCCGCGGGGGGATGATCGAGGCGCTCGCCGAGATCCACGACCCGCTCGCCGAGCTGTTCCTGGCCGAGCGCCCGATCGCCACCTCCGACCTGAAGCAGGCGCTCCGCGCGGCCACGATCGGCCGCGCCGCGGTCCCGGTCCTGTGCGGCGCCGCGCTGCGGAACGCCGGCGTTCAGCCGCTGCTCGATGCGGTGTGCGATCTGCTTCCCTCCCCGCTCGAGGTCGGGCCCGCTCACGGGATCGACCCGCGCGACGGCAAGCCGGTCGAGAGGCTTCCCGACGACAAGGCTCCGTTCGCCGCGCTCGTGTTCAAGATCCAGGCCGCGGAGGCGGCCGACCTCTTCTACCTCCGCGTGTACTCCGGGACCCTCGAGTCGGGCGGGCGCGCGTGGAATCCCCGGACCAAGGAGCGGGAGCGGCTGCGGCGCGTGCTCCGCATGCACGCGGACCGCGGCGAGGCGGTCGAGACGGTCGAGGCCGGGGACATCGTGGCGGTCGGAGCGCTCCACCGGTCGATGACCGGGGACACCCTCTGCGACGAGGGGCGGCCGGTTCTCCTCGAGCCGATCCGCTTCCCCGCGACCGTGGTGTCGATCGCGATCGAGCCGAAGACGAGCGCCGACCGGGACAAGCTCGCGGAGATGCTCCCCCGCCTGAGGCGGGAGGATCCCACGCTCGGCGTGTCGACCGATCCCGAGACGGGGCAGACGCTTCTCTCCGGAATGGGGGAGCTTCACCTCGACGTCGTCCTGAGCCGCATCGACCGGGACTTCGGGATCAAGCTCGGCTCCGGCAAGCCGCGCGTGTCCTACCGCGAGACCGTCCGGGCGCGCGCGGAGGGCACCGCCGAGTACCGCCGTGTCGTCGCCGGCGACGCGCTCTTCGCCAAGGTCTCGCTCTCCGTGGAGCCGCTCCAGGACTGCGCGGCGACGCCCGAGGTGATCGATCGCCTCGGCGCCGGAGCCGTCCCCGCGAGCCTCGTGCCGGCGATCCTCGAGAGCATCGCGAACGCGGCAAACGGCGGAGGCCTTTACGGCTACCCGGTCGTCGGCATCCGGGCCACGCTGCTCGCGGCCGAGTTCGCCGAGTCGGGGCAGCCCGAGATCGCGCTCAACTCCGCGGCCTCGCACGCGTTTCGCGAGGCGCTCCGGGCGGCCGACGGGGTCGTGCTCGAGCCGTACGGAAGGCTCGAGGTGCGCGTTCCGGAGGAATACGTCGGCGTCGTGATGAAGACGCTCCAGCAGCGCCGCGCGATCGTGGAGGACACGGGGTACCACCGCGGCGCCGCGGTCGTCCGCGGCGTGGCCCCGATCGGCGAGATGTTCGGATACCTGACCGCGCTTCGGTCGCACACGCAGGGGCGGGGCTCGTTCTCGCTCGAGCCGCTCGACTACCGTCCGCTCCCCGAAAATCTCTCCGCCCGCCACGAAAAGCTCCTGCGCTAGACGCCCGCCGCCGGGCCGGCTTGACACTCCGAAAGCCGCGTCTTAACCCCAAGGGCGTCGCCGGAAACGAAAGCAGGCGACGACGATTCGAGGAGGAGAAGACGCCATGACACTCGTTCGCTGGGATCCGTTGCAGGAGCTGGTCCGCTGGAGCACGGGAACGCGGGTCGACGACGCGTTCGGCGCCTGGGCGCCGGCGGTCGACATCTACGAGAAGGGTCACGATCTGGTCATCCGGGCGGAGGTGCCCGGCATCGACAAGAACGACATCGCTGTCGATATAGAGAACGGCGTCCTCACGCTGCGCGGCGAGCGCAAGCGCGAGACGGAGGTCTCCGAGCAGAACGCCTACCGGCTCGAGAGAACCTACGGGACCTTCACGCGGAGCTTCTCGCTGCCGACGACCGTCGACCCGTCGAAAGTCGTCGCGGTCTACAAGGACGGGGTCCTCGAGCTGACCGTGCCGAAGCTCGAGGCCGCCAAGCCGAAGAAGATCGAGATCCGCGCCGCCTAAGCTCTTTGCCGTTCCGCACCCGTGCGGAAGCCCCTGCTGCGCCCCGGGGGGTGGCCCGTGCCCCCCGGGGCGCTTAGTATTTGATCGAGACCGATCAGAAAAGAGGGCCCATGGCTGCCATCGAAACGGTCCACGTCCCCTCCGAGCTCGGCATCCTGCCGCTGCGGAACAGCGTGCTCTATCCGCACGCGATCATGCCGATCTCCGTCGGCCGCCGCAAGACGCTGAACCTGCTCGACGACGTCGTCGGCGACAGCAAGCTGATCGGTGTGGTCTCGCAGCGGATTCCGTCGGAGGACGACCCGGATCCGGCGGGGATGTATCGCGTCGGCACCGCCGCGCGCATCCTCAAGGTCGTCAAGCTCAACGGGAACAACGTCAACCTGATCATCCAGGGGATGCGGCGCATCCGGGTCGACCGGTTCACGGCGACCGAGCCGTACATGAAAGCCTCGGTCACGACGCTCGAGGAGATCCTCGAGCCGGGCGTCGACCTCGACGCCCTCGTGCGCAGCCTGATCAACCAGTT
>DATKHQ010000013.1:0-3519 GCA_035510175.1 Candidatus Sulfotelmatobacter sp.
AGCGGCTCGAGCTCGTGGCGCGGCAGGCCCCGCTCCTGCGCGACCATGAGCGCCACGCGGGCCACGCGCAGCGAGTGGCCGTGGGTGTAGGCGTCCTTGGCGTCGACCGCCCCGGCCATCGAGACGATGATGCTGAGGAACATCGAGCGCACGTCGCGCTCGAGACGCGCGTTCTCGAGGAAGATCGCCGCCTGCGACGCCAGGGCGTACAGGAGCTTCTGCTCGTTCACCCCCAGCCGCGCCCGCGGCTCGCCGAGGTGGATCTCGATCCCCCCCACGAGGCGCTCCTTCGAGACCATCGGCACGAAGACGACGTGGCGCCGCTCGTCCTCGAAGATGCCGATCCCCAGGGGGCCGCCCTCCGACGCGTCGACCACGGGGAGCTTGTCCGAGATCCGGCAGCGCTCGCCCAGCCTCGGGTCCCCCTCGCGGCCGCATCCGAGCGTCCCGCGGACCTCGAGGTTCCCCTGGTCGGGGTCGAGGAGGTACATCGCGCCCTTGACCGCGTGCACGGAGATGAGCCCCTGCCGGAGAATGATCTCGATCTCGTCGTCGACCTTGAACGGCGACGTGATCGCCGAGCCGATCCCGACCAGCATCTCGAGGTAGCTCTGCCCGAGGCGGCGGGAGGCGATCACGGAATCGCGCATGCGCAGGTTGGTGCGCACGCGGGCGAGCAGCTCCTTCGTGAAGAACGGCTTGGTCAGATAGTCGTCCGCGCCCGCCTCGAAGCCAGCGAGCTTGTCCTTGAGCTCGTTGAGCGCGGTGATCATCACGACCGAGATGTCGCTCGTCGCGGCGTCGGATTTCACCCGCTTGCAGACCTCGTAGCCGTTCATGCCGGGCAGCCCGATGTCGAGGAGGATGACGTCGGGGCGGAGGTCGGCCGCCTTCTCCAGGGCGGCGGCTCCGTCCTCGGCGACGTGCACGTCGAACCCCTCGGCCTCGAGCTCCTCGCGGAGGATGCCGCGCAGCAGCGTCGAGTCGTCGACGACGAGGACGCGCGGGCGCGTGGCCGTCACGGGCAGTGCAACGCTCATCGGGCTCCCGATCCTTCGGACGATGCGGCGGGGTAAATCGTAAGGACGGCCCGGGACCGCGTCAAGAAAAGCCCGGTTTCGTCACCTCCAGACGTAAAGGGCGACGACGACGGACAGCCCCCAGAGGAGGATGTCGACCACGAGCGGGGGGTCGGACAGGACGAGGGCCGTCGGGTTTTCCCCCTCCCCGCGCTGGTGCACCAGGTACAGGTAGCGGAAGATCCCGAAGACCACGAACGGGATCGTCAGGCCGATCGTCCGGGTGCCCAGCTTCTGCGCGACCTCCGGGGAGAAGGCGTACAGGGCGTACGCCACCACCGTCGCCCCGGTGACGACCGCGATCATCTGGTCGAGGTACTCGAGCGAGTACTCCTTCAGGATCGCGCGGGTCGCCTCCGTCCCTCCGAGCGCCTGGAGCTCCTGCCGCCGCTTCACGAACCCCAGGAAGAGCGCGAGAAGGCCCGTGCAGAGCACCAGCCAGTGAGAGATCGCCACGTCGAGCACCGCGGCACCCGCCCAGGCGCGCAGGAGGAAGCCCGCCGCGACCAGCATCACGTCGAGGATGACCACGCGCTTCAGGCCGAACGAGTACGCGAGGTTGAGGACGAAGTAGGCCGCCGCCACGCCTCCCAGGCGGGGCGTGAGGGCGAAGGCCGCGACGAGGGCCGCGATCGCGAGGAGGACCGACGCCCCTGCCGCGACGCCCGGAGCGAGCTCCCCCGACGCGATCGCCCGGTGGCGCTTTTTCGGGTGCGCCCGGTCGGCGTCCCGGTCGCGGATGTCGTTGAACAGGTAGACCGACGACGAGAGCAAGCAGAAAACGCCGAACGCCGCGAGCGCGCGGAGGACGGCGGCCGGATCGTGGAGGCGCCCCGCGAACACCAGGGCGGCGAGCACGAAGACGTTCTTGACCCACTGGCGCGGCCGGAGCGCCGAGAGGAAGGCGGCGAGAGGGGAGCGCGGGGGTCGGGTCATGCCGGCGGGCGCATCACTCCTCGGATTTGTCGTGGATCGTGACGACCTCGAGGATCTCGTAGCGCTTCCTCCCCGCCGGAACGTCGATCGTCACCGTGTCGCCCTGCTTTCTTCCCTGCAGTCCCCGGCCGATAGGCGAGGCGAGCGAGATCAGCCCCTTGTCGAGATCCGCGAGCTCCGGGATGACCAGCTCGTAGGTGATCTCCGCATCGGCGGCGAGGTCGATCATGACGATCGTCGACCCGAGGCCGACACGGTCCCTGGGAACGCGGTCCAGGTTCATCGTCCCCAGCTCGGACAGGCGCGTGCGGAGCTGCCCGATCCGCGCGCCCACGTACCGCTGGCGCTCGAGGGCGGCGTGGTACTCCGCGTTCTCGCGGAGGTCCCCCATCGCGACGGCCGTCTTGATCTCCCGGGGGAGGTCGACGGTGAGCTCGCGCTCCAGGGCTTTCAGCTCCTCCTCGAGCCGCGCGCGGACCGCTTTCATCCGGAATCCTCCCCTAGAACCGGGCCAGATTACCAGGTTCTCCCGGAGCCGGACAACCGCGGGGGGCCTCTGGCGCGTTGACGCCCCGAAATCGGCCGCCTACACTTCCACATCCGCGACACAAGGGCGGCTCCGGGAGAACCGTCATGGATGGCCGCAAGCTCAAGTTCGTCCTCATCGGGTTCGGGATCGTCGCGACGATGGGTTTCATGCTGCTCGTCGCGACCCAGAAATCGGACGGCGGCTTCGCCTACTACGTCACCGTGAAGGAATACCTCGAGAAAGGTGGCGGGACGGGGCACTTCCGGGTCAACGGCAAGGTGGCCCCGGGATCGATCGAGCGCAGGCCCGACGGTCAGCGCGTCCTGTTCACGATCGTGGACGCCGACGGCGGGCCGTCGCTCGCCGTGGACTACACCGGCGTGATCCCCGACACGTTCGTCGACGACGCCAACGTCGTCGTCGAGGGGCGTCGGAGGGACGACGGGGTCTTCTCCGCGACCACGCTGCTCGCCAAGTGTCCGTCGAAGTACGAGAAGGCGACGGTGCCCGCTCGGTCGGCGTCGTGATGACGGGACCGACCCTCGGCCACTTCGCCCTCTTCCTCGCCCTCGCCGCGGCGGCCTGGGCGGCCACGGCGGCGTGGCTCTCGACGATCGCGCGCGGGCGCGGGCTCCAGTACAGCGCGGAGCGCGGCCTCCTCACCGCGTTCGCCTGCGTGGCGTGCGCCGTCGTCGCGCTGGAGTACGGCTTCGTCACGAACGACTTCCGCCTGGACGCGGTCTACCACTACTCGAGCATCGCCCAGCCGCTCCCGTACAAGATCGGCGCGCTGTGGGGCGGCCAGGCGGGGAGCCTGCTCCTCTGGACGCTGCTGCTCGGCGGCATGGCCACGGTCGTCGTGCTGACCAACCGCAAGAAAAACCGCGCGCTGATGCCGTGGGTGACGGTCGTGCTCGGCGTCGTGATGACGTTCTTCCTGATCCTGGTGAACTTCGTCGCGAGCCCGTTCGAGGT
>DATKHQ010000014.1:0-13933 GCA_035510175.1 Candidatus Sulfotelmatobacter sp.
CGTGACGATGGCCGCGGAGACCGGCGGGCGCCACTTCATCAACGGCGTCACCCCCGCGAGGATGACCACGCAGATCCTGGACGACCTCTCGTGCGTGTACCTCCTGAGCTTCGACCCGCGCGGCTGGCCCGAGGACAAGCCCCTCGCGGTGTCGGTCGTCGTGAAACGGCCCAAGGTCAAGGTGACCGCGCGCGGGCGCCTCGTGATCCAGAGCGACTCCGCGCGCTTGACCGCGCGCGTTCTCTCCGCGTACGCGGCGCCCACCGCGGCGGCATCGCCGGTCGATCTCCGGATCGGGCTGATCCCGGTCGGCTACGAGAAGGGGCGGTACCGGGCGCGCGTGCAGGTCTCGGTGCCGCCTTCGCGCATCCCGGGCACGAACTGGGATCTGGGCGCCTCGCTCGTCTCGAACGGCGCGGTCGTGCAGGACGGCTCGGGGCGCGTGAGCGTCGCCAACCCCGGCGTACCCGTAGTGTGGGAGAAGGACATGGAGTTCTCGCCCGGGGAATTCGAGCTCGTCGCGGTCGCGCACGAGACGACGACCGACGAGCTTGCGCAGAGGGAATTGACCGGCGCCTGGCCGCGGATCGACGACGAGCTGGCCTTCATCGCGCCGATCGCCGTCAGCCAGCCCGCCAAGGGCGGCTTCCTGCGCGACGGCAACGCGAAGACCTCCGGCGCGCTCGTGATCCCCGAAGGTGAACCGCTGCCCGGCGACCTGCCGACCGCCCTGATCACCCTCGTTTGCCGCGCCAAGGACGAGAAGAAGCCCCTCCACGTCGAGCGGACGCTGATCGGCGAGACCGAAACGCCGGTCGGAAAGGACGACATCGACATGGGCCAGGATCGGTGCGCCCAGGTCCGAGACCTGATCCCGCGCAACACGCTCGGCCCCGGCTCCTATCGATTCGTCGTCGACGTCTCCTCGGGGGGCACCGACCTCACGCGCATGGAGCGGAAATTCGTCGTGCCGGACGTGGCGGCGCCGGCCGCATCCCCGGCGCCCGCGAGCGCGCCCGTGGCCGATCCGCCGAGCCCGAGCCCCACTCCGCATGTGCCCTCGGCCACGATCTACCACCGGAAGGCCGATCGGTCATGACGCGCCCCGGTCGCGCCCTGACCGTCGCCCTGTCGATCGCACTGGGAGCACCGCTCGGTGCCGCCCCCGAGTCCGAGCCCCCGAAGGACGTCGGGCTGATGGAGCGGACCTCCGCCCGCCTCGCCCAGATCGACGTGACGGTCTCCGGCCCCAAGGATGCGATCGCGGGACTGACCGCGGCGGACTTCGAGGTGAGGCTCAACGACAAGCTCGTGCGCAACGTGATCGTCGATGCCCTCTGTAGCGAGACCGGCGCTTCGCGGGCCGCGGCGACCCCAGCCCCGACGGATGCGCCCGCGGCTGAGGCGCCGGCGACCGCCTCCTCGCCTCCGGCCGTTCCCGCCGTTCCTTCCGAGCGGGCCTCGACGGTCAGTTACCTGCTCTACTTCGATCAGCCGCACCTGACCCAGGCCGGGCGGCGCGCCTCGATCGACGCCGCACGCGAGATGATGCCGAAGCTGATGGCGGGCGGGAACCGCGCCATGGTCGTCTCGAACGCGAAGAGTTTGAAAGTTCTGGTTCCCCTGACCGAGGACGAATCGAAGATCGACGCCGCACTCGCCACGATGATCGGCGACGTGACGGACTTTGACCCGTTCGCGATGACCGAGGAGAACCGCCTCGCCGAGGTCATCGGCGAGATCGACAATCGGCTCGATCGCGCCCTCGCGCTGGCGAAGCGGTACGCGCAGGAGGAGCGGAGCCGCCAGGAGCGGGACCTCAACCGGCTCCGGATGGTCATCGGCCGGCTCGCCGAGGTCGACCCGCCCAAGGCGGTCCTCTACTTCGCGGACAACATGCGCGGCAACGCCGGCGAGCACTACCTCTCGTTCTTCAGCAGCAGCGTCCTCTCCGATCCGAACGGAGTCCCGACGTCGGCCGCGGCTGACGTCCAGCTCGCGGCGTCGACGGGGGCGCTCCCGCTCGACGGCGTCATCAACGAGGCCTCCGCGGACGGGGTGCGGTTCTACACGGTCGAGGGGCAGGGGCTCCTCGGGCCGACGACGTTCATCCAGGCCAAGAACGCCGGGATGGTGAAACACGGCAGCGCGGGCGTGCTGCTCAGCACCCAGAGGATCAAGGACTCCCAGGCCACGCTCGTGACGATGGCCGCGGAAACGGGCGGACGCCACTTCCTCAACGGCATCACCCCCGCGAAGATGAGCGCGCAGATCCTCGACGACCTCTCGTGCGTGTACCTCCTGAGCTTCGACCCGCGGGGGTGGCCCGAGGACAAGCCGCTCGCGGTGTCGGTCGTCGTGAAGCGGCCCAAGGTCAAGGCGACCGCGCGGGGGCGCCTCGTGATCCAGAGCGACTCGTCGCGACTGACCGCGCGCGTTCTCTCCGCGTACGCGGCGCCCACCGCGAACGCCTCCCCGGTCAACCTCCGGATCGGGCTGATCCCCGTCGGATACGAGAAGGGGCGGTACCAGGCGCGCGTGCAGGTCTCGGTGCCCCCCTCGCGCATCCCGGGAACCACCTGGGACCTGGGGGCCTCGCTCGTCTCGAACGGCGCGGTCGTTCAGGCCGGCTCGGGGCGCGTGAGCGTCGCCAACCCCGGAGTTCCCGTCGTCTGGGAAAAGGACATGGAGTTCTCTCCCGGAGACTACGAGCTCGTCGCGGTCGCGCACGAGACGACGACCGACGAGCTTGCGCAGAGGGAATTGACCGGCGCCTGGCCGCGGATCGACGACGAGCTGGCCTTCGTCGCGCCGATCGCTGTCAGCCAGCCCGCCAAGGGCGGCTTCCTGCGCGACGGCAACGCGAAGACCTCCTGCGCGCTCGTGATCCCGGAGGGGGAGCTACTGCGCGGCGACCTGCCGACCGCCCTGATCACCCTCGTCTGCCGCGCCAAGGACGAGAAGAAGCCCCTGCACGTCGAGCGAACGCTGATCGGCGAGACTGAGACCCCGGTCGGGAAGGACGACATCGACATGGGCCAGGACCGGTGCGCCCAGGTGCGCGACCTGATCCCGAAGAAAACGCTCGGCCCCGGCTCCTATCGATTCGTCGTCGACGTCTCCTCGGGGGGGACCGACCCCACGCGCATGGAGCGGAAATTCGTCGTGCCGGACGTGGCGGCGCCGGCCGCCGATCCGCCGGGCCCCGGCCCCGGTCCGAGACCGAATGCGCCCTAGAGCCGTCCTCGCCGCGGTCGCCGTGCTACTCTGCGGCGGGTCCCCCCCACGGTCCGCTCCCGAGGTCGCCCCCGTGACCACGCACGACGTGAGTCGGAAGCCGAATCATCTTTCGGGACAGACCAGCCCGTATCTGCTCCAGCACCTCTACAACCCCGTCGACTGGTATCCCTGGGGCCCCGAGGCGCTCGCCAAGGCCAAGGCCGAGGGAAAGCCGATCTTCGTGTCGATCGGGTACGCCGCCTGCCACTGGTGCCACGTCATGGAGCACGAGTCGTTCGAGAATCCCGAGATCGCGGCGCTGCTCAACGCGTCGTTCGTCGCGATCAAGGTCGACCGCGAGGAGCGCCCCGACCTCGACGAGATCTACATGACCGCGGTCCAGATGATGACCGGCCAGGGGGGCTGGCCGCTCAACGTCTTCCTCACGCCGGACGGAAAGCCGTTCTTCGGAGGGACCTACTTCCCTCCCGAGGACCGCACGGGCCGCCGCGGATTCCCCGCCGTGCTCCGGCTGGTGCGCGACGCGTGGCTCAGCCGCCGGGACGAGATCGAGGGATCGGCGTCGCAGATCACGGACCAGCTCCGCGAGGCGACGAAGGCACCCCCCGCGGCGCCCGGGGCGACGCCCGCGGGCGCCGCCGAATCGCAGGCCGCGGCGGCCGAGCTGCTCAAGCGGCTCGATCCCCGCTGGGGCGGGTTCGGGGGAGCGCCCAAGTTCCCGCCCCACGGCGCGATTGCGCTCCTCCTGCGCGAGCACCTCCGGACGGGGGACGACGCGACGCTCCACGCCGCGACCCTTACCCTCGACCGCATGGCCGGCGGCGGGATGTACGACCAGATCGGCGGCGGTTTCGCCCGGTACTCCGTCGACGAGCGATGGCTCGTCCCCCACTTCGAGAAGATGCTGTACGACCAGGCGCTGCTCGTGCCGGTGTACGTCGACGCGTGGCTGCTCACCGGCAAGCCGCTCTACCGCCGCGTGGTGCTGGAGACGCTCGATTTCGTCCGGCGGGAGATGACGCTCGCCTCCGGCGGGTTCGCCTCCTCCCTCGACGCGGACAGCGAGGGGCACGAGGGCGCGTTCTACGTCTGGACGCCTTCGCAGGTCGAGGCGGCCCTCGGAGAGGCCGACGCCAAGCTCTTCGATTCGATCTACGGGATCGACGCGCGCGGGAACTTCGACGGGAAGAGCATCCCCAGCCTGCTCGGGGGGTCGCTCGCCGAGCGCGCCGCGGCCTCGGGCACCACGGAGGACGCGCTGGTCGCGCGGATCGCGCCGATGAAGGCGAAGCTCCTCGCCGCGCGCGGCACGCGTGAGCGCCCCGCCATCGACGACAAGGTGCTGACGGCCTGGAACGGCCTGATGATCTCGGCGCTCGCGCGCGCGTACCAGGCGTTCGGCCGGCCCGAGGATCTCGCCGCCGCGCGCAAGGCCGCGGACTTCGTGCTCGGCACGCTCCGTCGCGACGGCCGGCTGCTCGCGACGTACCGCGCCGGGGCGGCCCGCCTGCCGGCCTACCTCGACGACCATGCGTTCGTCGCGCGGGGCCTCGTGGACCTCTACGAGGCGGCGTTCGAGCCGCGGGACCTCGAGGCGTCGCGGAGCCTCGCCCGGTCGATGGTCGAGCGGTTCGGCGACGGCGCGGGCGGATTCCACTTCACCGCGAACGACCACGAGACGCTCCTCGCCCGGACGCGGAGCCTGTGGGACGGCGCGCTCCCCGCCGGCTCGGGCGTCGCGGCGGAGGCCCTGCTGCGGATCGGATTGCTCACGGACGACGCGGGGCTCGCCGCGGAGGGGCGCAAGGTCCTCGTCGCGCTGCGCCCGTCGGCCGCGCGCTCCCCCTCCGCCTTCACGGCGCTCCTCGCCGCCGCCGCGTACGACGGCGGGACCGCGCGCGAGATCGCGATCGTCGGGGCGCCGGACGACCCGGCGACGCGCGCGCTCGTCGGCGCCGCGCGCGCCCTGTACCTGCCCGCGCGCGCGATCGCCTGCGGCGAGCCGGGGGCCGCGCCGAGAACGATCGCGCTCCTCGCCGACAAGCCGCTGCTTGCCGGGAAGCCCGCGGCGTACGTCTGCCGCAACCACGTCTGCGACGCCCCGATCGCCGATCCCGAGACGCTGATCCGCAAGCTGCGCGCGCGCTGAATCGCCGATCGGGCGTGTTAGCATCGTCGCTCTCCCCGGCTCGGCCAGGAGGCGTTCACCCTGTCGCGCTCATCCCCCAAGGTCGCCTGGGAAAAGCTCTCCGACGACGACCTGCTCCATCTCCGGATCTGCGACCTCGGCGTCCGCATCAAGGGAAGCGACCTCGAGCCGCGCATCCGCCAGCTCGAGCGCGAGCTCGACGCGAGCGGCCTCGCGCTCCGCCCCGCCGTCTTCCTCTCGGACGAGTGGCTCTCGCCGGGCGACCAGGCGGCGATCGGCATCCCCTTCTTCCTCGCCCATCCGCGCCTCAAGGCGCTCGAGAGCCGGATGATGTTCGAGGTCGAGGGGGGCACGGCCGCCTGGTGCATGAAGCTGCTCCGGCACGAGGCCGGCCACGCGCTCGATCACGCCTACCGGCTGTCCTCGCGCGAGGGATGGCGGGAGGTGTTCGGCTCGAAGCGCGCGCGGTACGACCCGTACTACTACGAGATCGATCCGAAGAGCCGGGAGTTCGTCCGCAACGTCCCCGACCACTACGCGCAGGCCCACCCGGTCGAGGACTTCGCCGAGACCTTCGCGGTCTGGCTCAACCCGGCCGCGGACTGGCGCGCGCGCTACGCAGGCTGGCCCGCGCTGCGCAAGCTGCGATTCGTCGACCGGACGATGCGCGAGGTCCGGCGGCGGCGCCTGCCGCGCCGGAAGCCGGTCGTCGGCCCGGAGGCCCGCGCCCTCCAGTCGACGCTCAGGAGCTACTACGAGCGGAAGCTCCGCCTCTTCCCGCTCGGAGACGCGGGGGCCACGGAGCGGGCGCTCAAGCGCGTGTTCCGCGTGTCGCGGGCCGCCGACCCGGTCGACCGGGCCTCCGACTTCATCCGCGCGCACAAGCGCACGCTGGTCGACTCGATCTCCGGGTGGTCCGGAGAGCGGCGGAACCAGGTGGCGCGCGTGGTCGCGGGGCTCGCGCAATTGTGCGACACCCACCGGCTCGTGATACGGGACGCCGAGGACAAGACCCTCGTCACTCTCTCGACGTTCGCCGCGACGCTGATCGTGAACCGGCTCCGCTCGCACAGCTACCGGGTGACCGGCCCGTGAAGAAGCCGAAGCACAAGGAGCGGCTGCGCCTGCTGGTCCTGTTCGAGGTCCACGATCCCCCCGCCCCGGACGAGGAGTACGAGCGCCGGATGCGGGAGGAATCCGACTGGCGGACGGAGGGGCACGTCGTCGCCGCCCTGAAGGCGCTCGGGCACGAGGTGCACCTCGGCGCGATCTACAAGAACCCGCGGGAGGTCATCGACCTCGTGGAGCGGATCCAGCCCGACCTGGTCTGGAACTTCGTGCAGACGTTCCACGGGACGCGGTACTTCGAGAGCCACATCGCGGGGGTGCTCGAGCTGTGCCGCGTGCCCTACACGGGCTGCGGCCACAGGGCCCTCATGCTCTGCCAGGACAAGGCGCTCTCGAAGGAGATCCTCAAGCACCATCGCGTGTCGGTCCCGCCGTTCGTCGTCTCCCGCCGTAACATCCCGTTGAAGCGCCTCTCGAAGTCGATCTTCCCCGTGATGGTCAAGCCGCTGGCGGAGGAGGGGTCGGTCGGCATCTCGCGGGACTCCTTCGCGGAGACGGAGGAGCAGGCGATCGCACGAGCGCAGTTCCTTCACGAGCGCCTGAAGCGCGACGTGATCGTCGAGCAGTACGTCTCGGGCCGGGAGATCTACGTCGGCGTGCTCGGCAACGATCGCCTCACCGTCCTGCCGCCGCGCGAGCTTAAGTTCTCGAAGGTCCCGGAGGGCGAGCCCAAGTTCGCGAGCTTCAAGGCGAAGTGGGACGAGGGGTACCGCGAGCGCTGGGGGATCTTCGCCGCCTTCCCCGACGACCTGCCGGAGTCGCTGCGCCGGAAGATCGACGCGGTCGCCAAGCGCGTCTTCCGCGCCTTGCAGATGCGCGGATTCGGACGCATCGACCTGCGGCTGACCGACGAGGGGAAGCTCGTCGTGGTCGAGGCGAACCCCAACCCCGAGATCGCGCAGGGAGAGGACCTCGCGGAGGCCGCGGCGAAGTCCGGGATCCCCTACGCCGATCTCATCGACCGCATCGTCGCGCTCGGCCTCGAGAACGGCCGCCCGAGGGGCGCGTGACATGGACACGACCGGCCCCCACGGCCTCGTTCCCTGGACCGCCCTCCTCGTCGCGCTGACCGCCTGTCTCGCCCTCGACTTCGGGCTCGCCGCGGGGCGGCATCGCGCGATCGGGTTGAAGGAGGCGGTGGGCTGGAACGTGTTCTGGGTCGCGGTCGCGCTCGCGGTCGCCCTCCCGGTGCACGCGCTCTACGGCGCGACCGGCGCCGCGGAGTACCTGACCGGGTACGTCGTCGAGCGCTCGCTGTCCGTCGACAACATCTTCGTGTTCGTGGTCATCTTCAAGTACTTCGCGATTCCCGACGACCGGCAGGCCCGCGTCCTGTTCCTGGGGATCATCGGGGCGCTCCTGATGCGCGCGGTGTTCATCGTCGCCGGGGCGGCGATCGCCTCGCGGTTTCACGCGATCCTCTATCTGTTCGGCGCTTTCCTCGTCTACACCGGGATCGCGCTCGTTGTGAAGGGAGAGCAGCCGCCGCCGGATCCGGACAAGAACCTCGTCGTGCGCGCGGTGGGGCGCGTCCTGCCGATTCTCCGCTCCGACCGGTCCGAGCGCCTGTTCGTGAGGACGGGCGGCCGGTTCTACGGCACGCCGATGCTGGTGGCGCTGCTCGTCGTGGCCTCGACCGACTTCGTCTTCGCGCTCGACTCGCTCCCGGCGATCCTCGGCGTGACCCGGAACCCGTGGATCCTGTTCGCCTCGAACGCGTTCGCCGTGCTCGGGATGCGCGTCCTCTACTTCCTGCTCGCCGCCGTGCTCCCACGGTTCCGCTACCTCAACTACGGGCTGGCGCTGATCCTCACCTTCATCGGTGCGCGGATGCTCGTCGAGCCGTGGCTCGACATCCCGATCGGCGTGACGCTCGGCCTCGTCCTGGCGATCCTGGCGGTCTCGATCGCCGCGTCGCTCGTCGGTCCCGGGCGCCGCGGCGGCGACGAGGGGCTCTAGCGTCGCGTCCCGAGCCTAGGAGACGACGAGGGTCTCCGGGCGGGGCTTCAGAGCTTGCGCGAGCGCGTCGACGCAGCGCGCGTCCCACTGCGACCCGCGCTTTTCCTTGATGATCCCCATCGCCGCGTACGGGCTGAGGCGCTTGCGCACGCGCGAGGTCGTCATGGCGTCGTAGGCTTCCGCGACCGCGAGGATCCGCGCGGAGAGCGGGATCGACTCACCGGCGCGGCCGTTGTACCCGCTGCCGTCGACGTGCTCGTGGTGGAAGCGGACCGCGCTCGCGACGGCATCGTCCCCCTCGAGCGCCCTCAGGATCGCGGCGCCGCGATCCGCGTGGGAGCGCAGGAGGCGGAGCTGCGCGTCGTCGAGCGGGCTGACCTGGCGGAGCACCTCGACGGGAAGCCCGATCTTCCCGATGTCGTGCAGCAGCGCCGCGCGCAGGAGCGCACCGACCTCGGCGTCCGGCATGCCGAGCTCCTCCGCGATCATCGCCGAGAATGCCGTGACCCGGTCGGCGTGCCCCGGATCGAAGCTGTCGCGGCGGTCGGACCATTCGGCGACCCGGGACGCCACCTCGTGGTACGGACCGGAGGGGATCTCGTAGCTCGGCACGCGGTGGCGGAGCGCCGCAGCGACCCGCGAGCCGAGCGCACGCCACCCGCCCGGCAACGGCCGCTCGGACGGAGCCTGAGACGCCGCCTCCGCGCGATCCTGCCTGAGGACGATCCTCCGCACGCGGGCGAGCGCGTCGACGCGCGCGAGGAGGTCCTCGGCCGGGAACGGGCTCGTGAGCTGGTCGATCAGGCGCTCCTCGGCGAAGTGGTCGCGGACCGCGTCCTGCTCCTGATGCACGAAGAGAATCGCCGGCGCGAACACGCGTCCCCCGCCGAGCGGCACGCGCAACACCTCGCCCGGATCCTCGACCGCGGCGACGACGACCTCCGGCGCGCTCGTTCGCTCGGTCTCGCGCCAGCGCGACGGAACCCTGGCGGGCGTCACGGCGTGACCGTGCATCGCGAGAATCGACTTCAGCCCGTGCGTGCGGCTCTTTGCGTCACCCACCAGAAGGACGTGTGCCACGATGCGGGTTCCCCCGTGCTCCGAGGTCGAATCTAGGTCCGGCGACCGCGAATGTCACGCCCCCGCGGGTGGCGTGAAAATGGCGTGGTTCCGCCATTTTTGATGTCGCGCCACGCGGCGGTCCTTCGGGATGGACCCCGTGTCTGATAAGGTCGGAGTAGACCTCAACCGGGAGAACGACATGTCGGAGACGGCCACGTGGGTCCTCGTCGGTCTGGCCGCGGTGCTCGTCGCGGCTGCGGTCGTAGCACTCGTGCAGCTTGCGCGCACGCTCAAGACACTGCAGCACACGCTCGAATCCACCGGCTCGCGGGTGGACAAGGCGCTCGACGACCTGAGCACGACCCTGAACCGGGTCAACCGGGTCGCCGGCGAGCTCGAGCGCGGCACTCTGCAGATCTCGGCACTGTTCGACGTGCTCGGCGGCGTCGGCGACGCGCTGGTCAAGATCCGGTCGTCGATCGGCACGGTCGCGACCGTGACCGCGGCGCTCGGGCCGATGCTCGTCGCCGCGGCGCGGGGCTGGTTCCGCTGGGGCGGCGACGCGGACGAGGACGAGACGCCCGAGGCGCCCGAGAAGGCGGCTGCGCGCGCGGAGGTGGAGCGATGAGCGACGATCGCGGTTCGTCCGGAGGCACCCTGCTCCTCGCGTTTCTCGCGGGGGCGGCCGCCGGCGTGGTCCTGGCCCTTCTGACCGCGCCCAAGAGCGGGCGCGAGATGCGCGATTCGATCCGGGGCTGGGCCAAGGACAAAGCGGGGAGCGCGCGCGGCGCACGTGCCGTCCGCGCGGCGCGGCGCGCGTTCGACGAGATCGTCGGCGACGACGGAACGACGGCGGGCTAAGCTCGGTTCGGGCCGAGCACCGATTCCACGAAATCGAGCACTGCGACCGCGGCCCAGAAGCGGGGTCGCCCGGCCCCCCAGTAGCCGACGTGGCCGCCGGTCGACGGGTGGACGAAGCGCACGCCCGCGGATTCGGCGGCATGCCGCCACGCCGTGAAGGACGCGAGCGGCACCATCGGGTCGTCCGCGGCGGCGAGCACGAGGGCCGGCCGCCTGATTCCCCCGAGACCCGGGCCCGCGCTCGCGGCGGCGTAGTACTCCGCCGCGTCCCGAAATCCGCCGGCCGGAGCGGTGAACAGATCGTCGAACCGCCGCACGCTCCGGATGCGGCCGGGAATCGCGGCCGGGCCCGGAACCTCGCGCACCTTTCGGATCCTCCGGATCTGCGCGCACAGCCCGTGGAGGAAGTACAGGTGGTAGAGGAGGTTTCCAGGTCGCTCCAGGCTCCCGATGCACGCGGCCAGGTCGACGGGGGGATTGACCCCGACGACGGCGTCCGCGGCACACGCGGCCCCGGCGCTCCCCGCGTATCCGAGCGCCATGTTCCCGCCGAGCGAGAACCCGACGAGCGCGTACGGGCGCGCGCACCCCTCGCGCGTCAGCGCCGCGAGCACGGCCTCCGCGTCCGCCCCTTGCCCGGCGTTGTAGAGCGTGCGCGAGAGCGCCTCGGTGCCGCCGCAGTTCCTCAGGTTCATGCGCGCCGCGATCCATCCCCGATCGAGGGCCTGCCGCGCGGTCCGGCGCATGTAGCGGGACTCCGAGGAGCCGTCGAGGCCGTGGAGGAGCAGCACGGTGCCGCGCGCCGCCCGGGGCGGCCGCGCCAGGCGCACTCGCACGCGCGTTCCCGGCTCGACTTCGACGTCGACCGGGACGCCGCCGGGATCGTTCGCCGGCAGGAGGAACGGGACGATGGTCTGCGCGTGCCCGCCCGGCACCCACCAGGCCGGGCGTAATGATGAGGACATTCTGCCTATTCCTTTTCTTGGGACGTTTCTCTTTTTCGCAGTGCGGCGGTATCCGGGGAGCCGCGCAAGAGGAAGTGGAACGTCCCAAGAAGAGGAATAAGCAGAATGTCCCCAGTTACGCGGTGCGCTTGACCACGACGACGGTCACGTCGTCCGCGGCCGGCTGGCCCGACGCCCACGCCACGACCGTGCGATGCACGTCGTCGACGAGGCGCTTCGCACCCTGCGACGCGCCTCCGGCCACGAGCGCGGTCAGCCGGGCGTCGCCGAGCTCCTCTCCCGCCGGATTGCACTCCTCGGTGACGCCGTCGGAAAACAGCGTCAGCGTGTCGCCGGGGGCGAAGGTGGTCGTCCGGACGTCGTACGGCAGATCGGGGAAGATGCCGAGGATCGTGCCGCAGCTCGCGAGCCGCTCGATCCCGCCGGAGGCGCGCGCGAGGATCGGCGCATTGTGCCCCGCGTTGCACCACGTCATCACCCCCGAGGCCGGGTGGAGGAGCCCGAAGAAGAGGCTGACGAACCGGTTCCTCGGGAAGTTTCCGGCGACGACGCGGTCGAGACGGGACATCAGCACGCCGATGTCGTCGGGCGGGTCCGCGAGGAGGACCTGGACGCCCCCCTTGAGCGCGGTCATCAGCAGCGCCGCGGGCATCCCCTTCCCCGCGACGTCCCCGATCACGAGAGCCAGACGCCCGTCGGGGTACGCGAAGAAGTCGAAGTAGTCTCCGCCCACCGTCCGGCAGGGCGTGTTGTGCCCGGCGAGGTCGAACCCCGGGATCGCCGGCGCGGACGTGGGCAGCAGCCGCTGCTGGATCTCCGCCGCCTGCTCGAGGTCGCGCGTGATGATCCGCTCCTGCTGCTCGATCTGGGCGAGACGCTGCTGCTCGATCCTTATCGCCGCGACGTTCGAGAGCACCGTGAGGAGGTCGAGGTCGTCCGGGGTAAAAGGGCGCGCGAACGACCGCGAGTCGACGTTGATCAGGCCGATGACCCGATCGCTGGTCTGGAGCGGCACCGCCATCACGCTCTGAACATGCTGGCCGACGATGCTGTCCCGCGACCGGAGCGCCTCGTCCATCTGGGTGTCGCGCACCAGCAGCGAGGCGCGCTCCTTCAGAACCCGGTCGCGCACCGCGGTGCTGATCCGGAACCCCTCCCCGCGCACCGCGCGCGTGACGAGGTCGCCCGCCTCGAGCGTCATCAACACCCCGCGCTCCGCGCCCACGGCGGTGAGCGACAGGTCGAGGATGAGGTCGAACAGCTCCTGGAGCGGGCGGTGCGACGCGAGCTCGCGCCCCGCGCGGACGAGCGCCGCGACCCCCGGGTGGTCGAGCGGGAGGCCGTGCGCCTCCGGCGCTGTCGAGCGGCGCTGCGCTCCGGGCACCGTGTTCTCCCGGGAGAGGACGCCGCGCAGGCTGGTCATGACCGTCGCGCGCAAGGGAGGCTCGTCGCCGGCGGCGACGAACTCCACCGGGCCCGGGCCCGAGACGGTACCGCCGAAGATCATCACGAGCTGCCCGGCGCCGATCCGGTCGCCGGGGCGGAGCATCGTCTTCGCGTCGATCCGCCGCCCGTTGACCGTGGTCCGGTTCTTCGCGCCGAGATCCTCGACGAACCAGTCGGCCCCGTCCTTGGTGAGCACCAGGTGCTGGCGCGAGAGGCTCATGTCCCCCGGGTACGAGACGTCGTTGTCGCTCGAGCGGCCCACGCGGATGCGCGCCTTGTCGAGGTCGATCGTGCGCGTCCCGCCGCCGGGCTCGAGGACGGATATCTCGCTCACCATCGAGGGGAGCCTCCAGGCCGGCTGATGTGAGCCGGTAGAATACACCGGTGCGCTGGCTGAGGATCGCGTGGAAGCTGCCCGCCGCGGTGGCCGTCACGTTGGCGATGGCCGCGATTCCGCTCGCCGCGAGGGTCGTGCTCGCGGGGAAGCCGGGCGCGATCGACCGCGTGGGCGCTTCCGCGACGCACTGGTGGGGCGTGTGGATGTGCCGGATCCTCCGCGTGAAGCGGGACGTCCGGGGCGCCCCGGCGAAGGACGGCGCGTTCCTCGTCGCCTCGAATCACCTGTCCTACCTCGACATCCTGGTGCTCGGCTCGCTCTACACGAGCGTGTTCGTCGCCAAGCGCGAGATCGCCGGCTGGCCGATCTTCGGCCTGATCGCGCGCACGGCCGGGACGCTCTTCGTCGACCGGGAGCAGGCCCGGGACGTCGTGCGCGCGGGGCGCGAGATGGCGGCGCGGCTCGCATCGGGAGTGCCGCTGACGATCTTCCCCGAGGGGCGCAGCTCGCCCGGGACCGACGTGCAGCCGTTTCTCCCCTCGCTGCTCGAGCCCGCCGCGGCCGCGGGAGTTCCGTGCTGGGCCGCGGCGATCACCTACGAGGCTTCCGGGAGCGCGCTGCCGCCCTCGGTGACGATCTGCTGGTACGACAGCTCCAGCTTCCCCGCGCACGTCGTCCGGATGATGGGGCTCGCGCGGATCGTCGCCCACGTGAGGTTCGCCGCGGCGCCGGTCGTCTCGGACGATCGCAAGACGCTCGCGCGGACGCTCTGGACCGCGGTCGCCG
>DATKHQ010000015.1:0-6302 GCA_035510175.1 Candidatus Sulfotelmatobacter sp.
GGGGTCCTGGTCGCATGGGTCCTCGAGCGGTACCGGTTTCCGTTCCGGCGGCTCGTCGACGGCCTCGTCGACCTCCCGTTCGCCTTGCCGACCGCCGTGGCCGGGATCTCGCTCGCGTCGATCTACGCGAAGAACGGCTGGATCGGGCGGTGGCTGGCCCCGCTCGGGATCGAGGTGGCGTTCACGCCGCTGGGTGTCGTCTTCGCGCTGGTGTTCGTGGGTCTCCCCTTCGTCGTCCGCACGGTGCAGCCGGTCCTGCGCGACCTCGATCCCGAAGTGGAGGAGGCGGCGGCGACGCTCGGGGCGGGGCGCTTCACCGTCTTCTCCCGCATCCTGCTCCCGGGGATCGCGGCCCCGGCGCTGACCGGGTTCGTGCTCGCGTTCGCGCGGGCGCTGGGGGAATACGGCTCGGTCATCTTCATCGCGGGGAACATGCCGCTCAAGTCCGAGATCACGCCGCTTCTGATCATGATCCAGCTCGAGCAGTACGACTACGCGGGGGCGACGGCGATCGCGCTGGTGTTCCTGCTGGCGTCTTTCTTCCTGCTCCTCCTGGTCAATCGGCTCACCCACGCCTACGCCCCGGCTCCGGGCGTCCGGGAGGCCTGAGGTGGGGGGCGAGTCCCGGCCGGGTCCGGTGTCGCGGCATCTCGACGAGCCGCGCGCGGTCCGGATCGCGCTGATCGGGGGGGCCGTGACGTTCCTGCTCGCGTTTCTCCTGATCCCCCTCGCGGCGGTGTTCGTCAACGCGCTTCGGGACGGGCTGGGCGCGTTCTTCTCGGCCCTCGCCGAGACGAACACGCTCGCCGCGGTCCGTTTGACGGCGATCGTCGCCCTGGCCGTCGTCCCGGTCAACTTGCTCTACGGGCTCGCGGCGGCCTGGTCGGTGTCCAAGTTCCGGTTCCCGGCGCGCAACGTCCTGATCACGTTCATCGATCTCCCCTTCAGCGTTTCGCCGGTCGTTGCGGGGATGATCTTCGTACTGCTGTTCGGCTCTCACGGCCTGGCGGGGCCGTGGCTGGCCGATCACGACGTCAAGATCATCTTCGCGCTCCCCGGGATCGTGCTGGCGACGCTGTTCGTCACCTCGCCGATCATCGCGCGCGAGCTGATCCCGCTGATGCAGTCCCAGGGGAGCGACGAGGAGGAGGCGGCGCTCACGCTCGGCGCCTCGGGATGGCGGACGTTCTTCCACGTCAGCCTCCCGAAGGTGCGGTGGGGCCTCCTCTACGGGACGATGCTCTGCGCCGCCCGGGCGGTCGGCGAGTTCGGCGCGGTCAACGTCGTCTCGGGGCACATCCGGGGCCGGACCCTCACGCTGCCGCTGCACGTGGAGGTCCTCTACAACGAGTACCAGTTCACCTCGGCGTTCGCGGTCTCGACCCTGCTGACGCTGGTGGCGGTCGCGACGCTGGCGGTGCAGGCGTACGTGGCCCGGCGAGCCGATCGCGGCGCTTAACGAGTACGATTCCCCCGATGCGACCGATCCGCCTCAGCGTCGTGCTGATCCTCGTGATCTCCGGGCTGCTGATCGCTGCGAGCGTCGCGCTCGCCGGCTCGGCGGCGAAGATCCTCTCCCGCATCGCCGAGGACGGAGCGCTCGCGGGGGCGAAGGTCGCGGCTTCCGCGGTCGTCGAGGGGGTCCAGCGCAAGCAGGACGATCTCGCCGCGTCCGCGAAGGCGCTGGCGGAGCGCCCGTCGCTCGTCCGGGCCGTGGCGGCGCGGGACCTTCGCGGCGCGGCCGCCCTGCTCGACCGGATGCGTCTGACGGCGGGATTCCTCGGCTGCCACGTCGTCGCGAACGACACCCCCCTCGTCGCCTCCGGCGAGCCGCTCCCGGCCGACGTCCTCTCGCTCGCGCACGCCCGCGTGCCGGCGATCCTTCGCCTCGATGCGGACGGGCGGCACGCACTCCTTTTCGCCTTCGCGCAGATCCCGGGGGTGCCGGGGGCGGCGTTCGCGGCGTCGCAGCGAATCGAAACCCTGCCGCAGACCGCTCAGGCGCAACCCCCGGTGGTCAGCGTTCTGTCCCGCGAGAGCGTCGCGCTCCTGATCGAAAGCCCGCGATCGGGTCTTCGCAACTCCGTGCTCGTGTCGGGAGGGATGCGGGCCGCCAGGGTCGGCGACGCCTTGGTCGCGGTCGCCGCGCTGCGGAGCGCGGGGGAGATCGTCGGCGTCGCCGAGGCCGAGGCCTCCCGGCATACGGCGAGACTCACCGTCCGCCGGTGGGTGCGAGACGTGAGGAGCATCGCGGCGGTCGTCGTCGCGATCGGGATCGTCGCGGGATTCCTCCTGGGCCGGCGTCTGACGACCCCACTCCAGGCCCTCGCGCGCGCGGCCGAGCGCATCGGTCTCGGCGACCTCGAAACGGCCGTCCCCCAGGCTCCGGGGCGCGAGACCGGAACGCTCTCCCGGGTCATGGAGGAGATGCGCCTGCGCCTTCTCGACGCCAGCGCGCAGCTTCGCCGCCGGCAGGCGGAAGCGGACGCGGTCCTGGGCGGAATCGCCGAGGGAGTCTTCGCCGTCGACGGGGAGCGCCGGATTCGCTACCTCAACCCGCAGGCGGCGACGCTCTTCGGCGCCGACGCGCGCGCGATCGAGGGGCGGTTCTGCGGCGACGTCCTCCTGCCGGAGCCGGAGGATGGCGAGCGGCCGTGCGAGAACAACTGCCCGATCCTGCGAGCGCGCTCCGGGACGCCGTCGCGCGCGGTGGAGCGGCTCCGGTGCGGGGGAGCCGAGGCGCGCGCCGTCGTCGTCGCGAGCTCCCCGCCGGTCGAAGGGCGCCAGTTCGTGCTGGTCCGGGATGAGACGGAATCGGAAGCGACGCGCCGCTTGCGGGACACGGTCGTCGCGAACATCTCGCACGAGTTCAAGACGCCGCTCGCGGCCCAGCTCGCCTCGATCGAGCTGCTGCGCGATCGTCTCGACGCCCTAACACCCGCCGAGGCGCGCGATCTGGTGCTCTCGATGGAGCGCGGGGCGCTGCGCCTCTCGCGCCTGATCGACAACCTCCTCGAGAGCGTTCGTCTCGACGCGGGCGAGGCGGGGATAAGGCACGCCCCGGTGGTCGTGGACGAGATCGTGGAGGACGCGGCGGAGTCGATGCGGCCGCTGCTCGAGCAGAAGGGCCAGCGGCTCGAGATCGACCTTCCCCATCCCCTGCCCGCGGTGACCGGAGACGGGCCGCGCCTGACGCAGGTGATCGTCAACCTCCTCGCCAACGCGCACAAGTTCTCCCCCGCCGGCTCGACGATAAGAATCGGCGGCTCGGTCGCGGCTCCTGGCGTGACCGTGTGGGTCGCGGACGACGGCCCCGGCCTCCCCGACGGCGTCGACATCTGGGGGCGGTTCGTGCGCCGCGCCGGGGACGAGCCGGAGCAGAGCGGCCTCGGCCTGGGCCTGTGGATCTCGAAGTCGATCGTCGAGCGTCACGGCGGCAGGATCTGGAGCGCCCCGGTCCCGCGCGGAACCCGGATGTGCGTCTCGCTGCCGGAGGCAACCCGGTGAAGATCCTCGTCGCGGACGACGATCTCGAGCTGTCCGGTCTCATCGCCTTCGCGCTGCGCCAGGGCGGGTTCACCGTCGTCGAGGCCCCCGACGGCCCATCCGCGTTGCAGGCGATCTCGAACGAATCTCCGGACCTCGTCATCCTCGACGTCAACATGCCCCGCCTGAACGGGTTCGAGGTGCTCGCGAAGCTCCGCGCCTTCAGCCGCGTTCCGGTGCTGATGCTCACCGTGCTCGCGAGCGAGGACGACCAGGTTCGCGGCCTCGACCTCGGCGCCGACGATTACCTGGCGAAGCCCTTCAGCCCCCGGACGCTGCTCGCTCGCGTCCGCGCGCTGCTGCGTCGCGGAGGCTCGGAAAAACCGGGCGCGATCGAGGCCGGCTCGATCAAGCTCGACCCGCTCACCCAGTCGGTGCGCGTCGGCGAGGGAAGCGATGTGCGTCTGACCGGCCTCGAGGTGCGCCTCCTCCAGCAGCTCCTCGCGACGCCCGATCGCCCGGTCACGGCGGAATCGTTGAGCCGCGCGATCTGGGGCCTGCGCGGAGCCGGCGATCGCCAGCTCCTGAAGCAGCTCGTGCACCGGCTGCGACGGAAGATCGAGCCGGATCCGGCGGCGCCACGTTATCTCGTGACGGTCGAGGGAGTCGGATACGCGCTGAGAGTCTGAAACTGTCACTCCCTGCCGGCGCCATGCCCGAGCAGGCGAAAAGGCGAGCGGATGCGCCGGGATTGCGGACGGACCGCCCGGCCCGCTCGGGCCGGGCAGTCCTCGTGGTCTCGAAGCTCTACGGAGTGATCGGCATGCCGAGCGCGAAGATGTTCGGTACGAGGTAACCGACTCCGTCCTGCGTCACATAGCGGAACGCGAGAGGGTTCCCCGGCCCGGACTTGAGCTGGAGCGCCAGAGCGTCCTTCACGGCGAACTCGAACACCGTGTCGGCGATCCCGTCGTGGTTCGCGTCGTATCGCAGCACGCGCGAGGGCGCGATCGTCCCTGCCGTGGTTCCGATCTGCGCCGTGGCGACGATGCCGGACGGATCGGCTCCGACACCGGAGAGGATCACGAGCTGGAACGAGATCGCCCTGGGATCGAGCTGCGTCCCCGTGGCGGCGAATCCCTTCCCGCCGCTGGCGTGGCCCGGCGCGTCCTTCGGCACGTCGACGGTGTCGCTGGCAGTCGACGAGTTCCCCGAATGATCCGAGCCCGTGTACACGGCCGTGTACGTCCTCCCGGGTCCTCCCCCGGATCGCTCGGAGCGGAGCTGGAAGAACACGTCGGGCGTTCCCAGGATCGCCCCCTGGATATCGTTCGCCGTGTCGCCGTCGCCGAGCCCGTTGTCCGGCTCGCTGCTGACGACCGACGTCAGAACGAATGTCGGGTGGGCGTCGCAGATGTCGGTGACCGCGACCGTCGCGGCGATGTCGACCATCTTGTGGTTGGGAGGCCAGAGCGTATCGGGGCTGAGGCTGGCGGTGATCGTGGGAGGGATCGTGTCCTGCACCACGACGGTCGAGGCGCACGAGCTCGTATTGCCCGAACCGTCCCGGACGGAGCAGGTGATCGGCGTGGGTCCCAACGGGAACGTCGATCCGGAGGGGGGCACGCAGCCGAGGTCCGTCACCCCCGGGCAGTTGTCCGACACCGCGGCGCTGAAGGTGACCACCGCTCCGCTCGGGCCCGTGCATTCGGCGACCGGTGAGGGGCACGAGATGCTCGGAGGCTGCGTGTCGACCACGGTGACGTTCGCGCTGCACGTGCTCGACATTCCCTCGGGCTCCGTCACCGTGAGCGTGACTCCCGTCGTTCCCAGCGCATAGGGCCCTGCCGGGGACGGGCTCAGCGTGACCGGATCGCCGTCGGCGTCGTTGGACCCGTTGTCGATGGAGGCGGAGGCCGCCGTGCAGACGTTCGCGTCGGTGGGCACGGTGACGTTCTGGCAGATCGCCACCGGCGGAGTGCCGGGCATGCAGGGGTTGTCCCGGCTCGTCCCGTACTGGGCGGCCTTCCCGAAATCGTCGGTCGTCATGCTCGGGATGTCGTTGCCGAAGTTGAACTTGCAGGCCGAGCCGGTGCCGGCCTGGCTCCAGAACGGGTAAAACGTCGTCGAGGTCGACTCCGTGGTCCTGAACGCGATCGTCTTGTATCCCTCGTCGTAATCGCCGGGGCTCGTCGTCGAGGTGCTCAGCGGTCCGACCCCCTTGTCGTCCGCGGAGCCGAGGATGAGCGAAGCCGGGTGAGCCGGCGTGCCGTCGGGCCAGTTCGCGTTGTAACAGATGCCATCCTTGTCGTTATCCGAGCCGAAGCAGCCCCCGATCCCGCGACGTGTCGTGCATCCGTTGCTGCAGGTCTCGCCCGAGGGGCAGTTGCTGTCCGAATTGCACGTCTGGCTCGTCGTCTTGCTGCATGTCCCGGGGGCGGAGTCGGCGTCGCCGCCGTCCGGCAGCGTGGCGCAGGCCGCGTCGCCGCACAGCTCGTAATGGCCGATCTCGAAATCGAACGAGACGTTCGGGTGGAGCGAGGCCCACGGCACGGTCTGGCCCGGCGATGCCGTCGCGTACATCGGGTGGAAGTCGAACGCGGTGGTCGTGCAATCGGTGAGGTTGGCATTGTGGAGGAAGCCGTTCGCTCCGCTCGCGACCATGGTCCCGGTCGACGCGCTCGTCTGATCGTTGACGGTGGCCTGCATGCCGCTCGAGGTGTCCTGGATCGTCACCACGATCGTGTCCCCGTTGGACATGAACAGCCGCGGCCCCGCTGGATTGCCGTTCGTCGTGATCCGGGCAGCGGTGGTGG
>DATKHQ010000016.1:0-2606 GCA_035510175.1 Candidatus Sulfotelmatobacter sp.
ACCAGCGCGGGCCCGAGGAGCGCCCCCGCCGGTCCGACGATGAGGGCGACCCCCAGGAGCGCGGCGCCGATGAGCGGCCAGTGGTAGCGGCCGGTCGGCTCACCGAGAAGCGAGGGCGCGATCGCGGCCACGAACACCGGATGGCTGTACTGGAGGAGGACCGCGTCCCCGAGCGGGAGATGCTGGACCGACCAGAAGTAGCAGGACAGCGCGGCGTACCCGAGGAGCCCACGGAGCAAGAGCATCGTCGGGGAGCGTCCGAAGACCGGGACCCCCTGCGCCCGCGCCGCGGTCACGAACACCGCCGTCATGAGGACGCCGCGGGACAGGACGACCGCCTGCATCGGCGTGTTCGGGAGCAGCTTCTTCGCGAACGCGGCCATCGCCGCGAACGCCGCCGCGGAGATCACCATCAGGTAGAGCCCGAACCGGTCTCCCGGCCGCCGGGACTCCTCCCGCACGGACGACCAGACATCGGCGAGGCCGGTCATCAGCAGCGAGCGGGTGGGTTCCAACCATGACATTCGGGAGCGGCGACCTTAGCAGAAGTTCCCGGCCGGGGCGGCGCCCGGTTTATCCTGTCGCCGGACGAGGATCCGATGATGCCCTGCGCGCTGATTCTGACCGGGATGCTCCTGGCCGTTCCGGCCGCAGCACAGCCGATCCAGCGGCTCGGCACCGATGTGGTCCCGCTGTCCGAGGCCGTGAGGCTCGATCTCGACCCGCGCGATCCTCGGTACACCGGCTCGGTCGAGGTCGCGCTCCGCGTCTCGAGACCCGTCGCGACGTTCCGACTCCACGCCGAGGGGATCGACCTGACCCGGATCGCGCTCGCGAAAACGGGGAGCGCCTCCCCTCCGATCGTCCTCACGTCGCGGACGGAAGCCGAGGGGATGGTGGCGCTGTCGGCGCCGTCGACGATCCCCGCCGGCTCCTACACGCTCTCGATCGACTTCACGACCGACTTCGGGACCCACGCCGTGGGGCTCTACCGGCTGAAGTCGCGCGACGAGTGGTACGCGTTCACCCAGTTCGAGGCGATCGATGCGCGGAAGGCGTTTCCCTGCTGGGACGAGCCCTCGTTCAAGATCCCGTGGCGCGTCACGCTCACGGTTCCGTCCGAGCACGTCGCGATCGCGAACACGCCCGAGGAGAGCGTCACGACCGCCGGGGGCAAGCGCACGATCGTCTTCAAGCCGACGCGCCCGCTCCCCTCGTACCTGATCGCGATCGCCACCGGACCGCTCGAGACCGTTCCGGTCCCCGGCACCTCGATCCCGACGCGGATCGTGGGGCCGAAGGGGTCGGCGGCGTTCGCGGGCGAGGCGACGGCGATGACGCCGGCGATCCTCGCCGCCGTCGAAGGGTATTTCGGCAGCCGCTACCCGTACGAGAAGCTCGATCTCATCGCCGTTCCCGAGTACTGGTACGGCGCGATGGAGAATCCCGGCGCGATCACCTTCAAGGACGAGGTGCTCCTCCACGATCCGCGGACGATCACCGACGAGGGGCGCCTTCACGTGGCCGTCGACGTCGCCCACGAGCTCGCGCACATGTGGTTCGGCGACCTCGTCACGATGACCTGGTGGGACGACACGTGGCTGAACGAGTCGTTCGCGTCCTGGATGGAGGACAAGATCGTCGCCCAGGTCTACCCGCGGTTCGAGGTCGACATCGCGAGCGTCGCCGGGGTCCAGGCGGTGATGGACGAGGACGCGCTGCTGTCCACGCACGCCATGCGCCAGCCGGTCTCGTCGCTCGCCTCGCTCCTGCAATCGGCCGACGCGCTCGCCTACGTGAAGGGACCCGCGGTCATCGGGATGACGGAATCCTGGCTCGGGCCCGACGTCTTCAGGAAGGGCGTCCTCGCCTATCTCGAGGCGCATCGCGACCGCAACGCGTCGGCCGACGACCTCTGGAGCGCTCTCGGCCGCGCCTCGGGCAAGGACGTCAAGTCGGTGCTGTCGTCGTTCCTCGACCAGCCGGGCGTCCCTCTGGTCACCGCCGATCTGCTCACGGGGGGGAAGGTCCGGTTGACCCAGCAGCGGTTCGTCAACGCCGGCGCGCAATCGCCCAATCGGCCGACCTGGAAGATTCCGATGGTTCTCTCGATTCCGGCGCCGGGCGGCCTCCGGACGGAGCGCGTGCTCCTGACGAAGGCGCGGCAAGTGGTCTCGCTCGGCGTGCCGGAGACGCCGGCGTGGATCCACCCCAACGCGGGAGAATCGGGATACTACCGGTGGTCCCTGTCCGGAGATGCCCGCGAGGCGCTGATCGGATCCGCGTCGAGCCTGACGACCCGCGAGCGTCTGGGCATCCTCGGCAACGCAGGCGCCCTGCTCTCCTCGGGCGCCGTGACGGGGGACCGGTACGTTCACCTTCTGGACCGATTCGCCTCCGACCCGGATCCGCACGTCGTGTCGGCAGTCATCGCGGGACTCGCGACCGTGCGCGGAACCTTCTATTCCGACACCGACGACCCGGCGTTCGCCGCGACCGTGCGCACCCTGCTGCGTCCGGCGCTCGCCCGCATCGGCATCTCCCGGACCGAGGGGGAGCCGTCGACCGTGACCTCGCTCCGTCCGGGGCTGATCGACATGCTGGGG
>DATKHQ010000017.1:0-7689 GCA_035510175.1 Candidatus Sulfotelmatobacter sp.
GCGGCTTCGGCGTCTGCCTCGGCTGCGTCGTGCCCACGCACGGCGAGCGGCCGGGCGAGTCCCGGTACGAGCGCGTCTGCGTCGAAGGACCGGTGATGCGGTCCACGAGGATGGCGTGGTGAGCCCCGACCTCTCGGTCGAGGTCGGGTCGGTGCGCCTGAAGAATCCCGTCCTCACCGCGTCGGGAACGTTCGGGTACGGGCTCGAGTTTCTCCCCTACCTCGACCTCGAGCGCCTCGGCGGGCTGGTCTCGAAGGGGCTGTCGCCGAAGCCGCGGAAAGGCAATCCGCCCGAGCGGATCGTCGAAACCCCCGCCGGGATGCTCAACGCCATCGGCCTGCAGAACGTCGGCGTCGACGCCTTCATCGCGGACAAGCTCCCGAAGCTGCGCGCGTTCGACACGGCGGTCGTCGCCAACGTCTTCGGCGAGACCGAAGGCGAGTACGTCGAGGTTTGCGAGAAGATCGACGCCGCGGCCGGGGTCGCCGCGATCGAGCTGAACGTGTCCTGTCCGAACGTGGAGGCCGGGGGCATGGTCTTCGGCAACGATCCGAAGGCCCTCGGCACCGTGACGCGGGCCTGCCGCCGCGCGACGCGCCTCCCGCTCTGGGTGAAGCTCTCGCCCAACGTGACGGACATCCGGGAGACGGCCCGGGCCGCGGAGGCCGAGGGGGCCGACGCGGTCACGCTCGTGAACACCTTCGTCGGCATGGCCGTCGACGTCGAGCGGCGGCGACCCGTGCTCTCGAACGTCAGCGGAGGGCTCTCGGGCCCCGCCATCCGGCCCCTGGCCGTCTGGATGACATGGCAGGTGCGGCGGGCCGTCCGGATCCCGATCGTGGGGATGGGCGGGATCGCTTCCGCGCGGGACGCGCTCGAGTTCATCCTCGCCGGCGCTAGCGCCGTGCAGACCGGGACGGCGAACTTCGTCACCCCCTCGGCGGCGGTCGGCGTGGTCGACGGCCTCGAGCGCTGGCTCGCCGACCGCGGGATCGGGACGGTCCGGGAGCTCGTCGGCGCGCTCGAGGTCAAGGCGGGGCGGGGCGAGGCATGAGACCCGAGGCGCGGACGTTCGTCGCGCTCGACACTCCGGACGCGGACCGCGCCCGCGCGCTGGCGCGGATGCTCGCAGGCTGCGTGGGCGGCTTCAAGATCGGCCTCGAGGCGTTCGTGGCGTGCGGTCCTCCGCTGGTCGCGGAGATCCGCGGGTACGGGCACGAGGTGTTCCTCGACCTGAAGCTTCACGACATCCCGAACACGGTGGCGGGGGCGGCGCGCGCGGCGGCGCGCCTTGACGTGCAGTTCCTGACCGTCCACGCTCTCGGCGGACCGGCCATGATGGCGCGGGCCGTCGGCGCATGCGCCGAGGGGGCGCCCGCGGGCTCGGCCCCACCGGTGGTCCTCGCCGTGACGATCCTCACCTCGCACGGCGACGCGGAGCTCGAGCGGCTCGGCATCGCGGGGCCCGCGTCGGCCGCCGTGCCCCGCCTCGCCTCGCTCGCGCGCGAGGCGGGAGCCGGGGGGATCGTCTGCTCCCCTCTCGAGGTCGCCGCGGCGCGGCGCGCGCATCCGGACGGGATCCTCGTGATCCCCGGGATCCGCCTGGCTGTACCGGGCGGGCGCGCGGCCGACGACCAGGTGCGCGTCGCGACACCCGCCGAGGCGATCCGCGCCGGGGCGGACCGCATCGTCGTCGGACGGCCGATCACCGAAGCCGTCGACCCCGCGGCGGCCGCGGAGGCGATCGCCGCGGACATCGCGGATCACGCCGGACGGTGATCGGGTACCACTGCCCCGCGTGCGGCGCTCGGCCGGCGATCACGATCGGCCGCTTCCGCTGCGACTGCGGGGCGCCCTTGGAGCTCGACGGCGACCGGGCGATCTTCCGGGCCGCCGGGTCCGGGGACGCGCGGCGGCCCCTCGTCAACGACGACGTCGCCGGCGTTCGCGTGCGCTGGGCGCTCGAGTACGTCTCGCCGACCGGCTCCTACAAGGACCGCGGCGCCGCGGCCCTGGTCGTCGCCGCTGCGGCGGTCGGCGCCGAGCGCCTCGTGGACGACAGCTCGGGGAACGCCGGTATCGCGCTCGCGGCGGCGGGCGCTCACGCCGGCCTTTCGGTCCGCCTGGTCGTTCCCGAGGACGCGGCGCCGGAGAAGCTGCGGATCGCCCGGGCCCTGGGCGCCACGGTCGTCGCCGTCCCGGGACCCCGAGAAAGAGCCGCGGCGGAGGCGGAGCGCGACGCGGGCGACGGCTGGTTTTACGCGAGCCACGCCTGGAGCCCGTTCTTCGTCGAGGGCGTCGCGAGCCTGGCGGCCGACCTCGCGGACAGCCTCGACGATGAGGTCCTGGCGAGCGTCGTCGTCCCGTGCGGAAACGGGGGGCTCGTCTTGGGACTCGACCGCGGCTTCAGGGACCTCGTTTCCGCCGGCCGCCTCGCCCGCCGCCCTTCGATCGTCGCGGTCCAGGCCGACGGGGTCGCGCCGCTCGCGCGGGCGTTCGATGACGGGGCGCAGCGCGCGGTCGACGGCCCGTGGCCGGGAACGATGGCGGACGGGATCCGGGTCGCGCGGCCGGCGCGCGGTGCCGAGGTCCTGCGCGCCGTCCGCGAGAGCGGGGGCCGATTCATCACGGTCCGCGAGACCGACATCGCCGATGCGTGGCGCTGGCTCTGGTCCCGCGGGCTCCCCGTCGAGCCGACCTCGGCCGTCGTCGCGGCGGCGCTCCGCTCCGAGGGCCCGAGGCTCGCCGCCTCGGGCGGCGGTATCGTGGGGGTCCTGACGGGTGCCGGGATCAAGGGGCCGATGCCGTGAAGGTGACTTTCCTCGGAACCGGGACATCCACGGGCGTGCCGGTCCCGACGTGCGGATGCGCGGTCTGCCGGTCGGACGATCCCCGGGACAAGCGCCTGCGCCCGTCGGTGCTCCTCGAGTGGGACGGCCGCAAGGTCCTCATCGACACCGGAACCGACCTGCGCGCGCAGGCCCTGGCCTTCGAGATCGAGCGCCTCGACGCCGTGCTCTACACCCACGCTCACGCGGACCACGTCTTCGGCCTCGACGAGCTGCGCCTGTTCAACTGGAGGATGGGAGGCGCGATGCCGGTGTACGGCTCGCCGATCACGCTCGCCGCGATCCGCAGGACCTTCTGGTACGTCTTCGAGGACGTCGAGGCGGGTGGCGGGAAGCCGCTCCTCGAGATGCACGCGGTCGAGGGCCCGTTCGAGCTGCTCGGACGCACGATCGTGCCCGTCCCCGTCGAGCACGGGCGCCTCCCGGTGACCGGATGGCGCATCGGCCGATTCGCTTACCTGACCGACGTGAGCGCGATTCCCGACAGCTCCTATCCGCTCCTCGCGGGTCTCGACGTGCTCGTGCTGTCCGCCCTGAGGCACCGGCCGCACCCGACGCATCTCCACCTCTCCCGCGCTCTCGACGAGGCCGCGCGGATCGGGGCGGCCCGGACCCTGTTCACGCACATCGCTCACGAGATCGCGCACGCGGCGGTCGAGCCGACGCTCCCCGCCGGGGTGGAGCTCGCCTACGACGGCCTGACGGTCGAGGTGCCGTGATGCGCCGCGCGATCCCGCTCCTGCTCGCGCTCGCCGCACTGGCCCTCGGCGTTGCCGCGGACGCCCCCGCGCCGATGACCAACGAGGACGTCGTGAAGCTCGTCTCGGCGGGGACGAGCGTGGACGACATCCTCGACGCGGTGCGGACGAAGCCCGCCGCGTTCGACGTCTCCGAGGACATGCTCGCCGAGCTGCGCCTCGCAGGCGTCCCGGAGGCCGTGATTTCCGCCATGGTCGCGCGCGCGGAGGCCGCCGAGCCGAAGCCGGCGGCCGAGCGGCCGCCGCGCAACACGGTGCACGTGAGCGTGGCGCTTTCCGGGTCGAAGGCGCTCAAGGCTCCCGAGTGGGCCAATGAGGACGTCAAGGCCCGGCTCCACCTCCCGAAGGAGCTGGACGCGCGCCGGATTCACGACCTGGCGATCTTCCTCGCCTGCATGACGGCGGTGCACGCCCCTGACCAGTGGCGGTCGAAGACCCCGCTGGGACGGGACACCTACGGCACGCCGCGCCACCAGATGCTCAGGTTCGTGGCCGGGGACACGGCGGAGGGGCATCCGCCTCGCCTCGCGCTCCCGGCGACGATCGACGCCGACGTCGAGGACGTCGAGCCGCACGACCTGACCCTGGGTGTCGCGGCCCGGATCGGCGATCGCTGGTACGCCGTCGCGGTCAGCCCGCCGCTGAAGATCGACCCGGGCAAGCTGCCGGAGACGCTCGTCGGGAAGATCGAGCAGGAGTCCGGATCGCTCGCGATGACAGCGTTCCTGGCCACCTCGAAGGCGGGCCTCAAGCCCTCGCCGACGCCGAAGCCGTCGCCGCGTCCCTCGCCTCGGCCCTAGACCTTCAGCGAGATCAGCTTCGACACGCCCTGCTCCTCCATGGTGACCCCGTAGAGGAGGTTCGCCGCCTCCATCGATCGCTTGTTGTGCGTGATGAGGATGAACTGGGTCTGGAGGGCGTACTCGGAGAGCATCCGCGTGAAGCGGCCGACGTTGAGCTCGTCGAGCGCGGCGTCCACCTCGTCGAGCAGGCAGAACGGCGACGGCTGGTGCCGGAAGATCGCGAACAGGAGCGCCAGGGCCGCCATCGACTTCTCGCCGCCCGACATCAGCGACACGTGGCCGAGGCGCTTGCCCGGAGGCTGCGCGATCATCTCGATCCCGCACTCGAGGACGTCCTCCCCTTCCTCGAGGACGAGATCGGCGCGGCCGCCGCCGAACAGCACCTTGAAGATCTCCTGGTAGTTCGCCCGGATCGTCTCGAACGCCTCGATGAAGCGGTCGCGGGACTGCCGGTTGATCCTCTTGATCGACTCGCGCAACGAGACGATCGCGTCCTCGAGGTCCTGCTTCTGGGAGGCGAGCGTGCGGTGGCGCTCCTCGAGCGCCTGGAACTCCTCGATCGCCATCAGGTTGACCGGACCGATCGACTCCACCTTCGCCTTGATCTCGGCGATCTCCGCGTCGAGGGCCGCATCGTCCGCCGCCGCGATCGCCTCCGGACCCGCCGCGGCGGCCGCCTCCGCGGCGGACATGGCCAGCTCCTGCCGGCACAGCTCGTCGAGAAAACCGCGGTCGGACACCGCCTTGGCGAGTGCCAGGCCGGCCTCGCGCGCGCTCTCGCGCGCGGCGTCGAGGATCCGGCGCTCCTCGCGCACCGACTCTTCCTTTTCCTGGAGCAGCGCCCGGCGGGCGCGCAGTGCCTCCTCCCGCGCGGTCGCGTCGAGGGTCTTGCGGCGGCGCTCCTCCCATTGACCGGCGAGCTCCGCTTCCGTCGCGGCGAGGAGTCCCGCGGCTTCGTCCCCGCGCGCGCCGGTCGCGAGGGCATCCGCGCGCGCCGCGTCGAGGCGCGCCTCGATCTCCGCGAGCAGCTCGAGGAAGCGATCGCGCTCCCGTCGCGCGGCCGCGACCCGCTGCTCCCGCGCCGCCACGTCCGCGCGGCCGCCCGCCTCGTCGTCGAGCAGGACGGTGAGTGCTTCGTCTTCGGCCTCGTGCGCGGCGGTCGCCTCGGCGAGTGCTAGGTCCACCCCCGCGTGCGCGGCCTCGGCGCCCTCGAGCTCCGCCGCCTTCGCCGCGAGCACCTCCGCGAGACGCGCGCCCTCGGCGGCGGAAGTCTCGATCTCGTCCGCGAGGAGGAACAGGCGCCGCTCCGAGCGCGCACGGTCGTCCTCCGTGCGGCGGGCCATGAGGTCGAGCTCCGCGCCGCGACGGCTCTCGGTGTCGAGCGCCCGGCGTCCCTCGGTCAGCGCCGCCTCCGCACGCGCGAGCGCCTCGCGAGCCGCCTCGGTACGCGCCGTCGCCGTCGCAACCACCGTCGCCGCCTCGGCGAGGAGCACCCGGGCCTCGTGCGTCTTCCGGTTGTGCGCGAGCAGGCCACGGTCGGCCGACGAGCGGCCGCCGGTCGCGACCACCCCGGACGCGTACACGACGTCCCCGGTCGCGGCGATGAAATCGGCGTGCGGCACTTGACGGTGGAGTGCCAGCGCGGTCTCGAGCGAGTCGACCAGGATTGCATCCCCGATGCGCGCGCTGACGAAGCCGTCCCCCGAAGCGACGGTCACGCGATCCTTGAGGCGCCCGAGCACCCGCGCGTCGCCGGCGAGCGACGCGGGCAACGACGCGTCGGCTCCCGGGGCGCCGCCGACGGCGAGGGCCCCGGAGGGCTGCGTCTTGGTCAGGAAGACGGTGCGTCCCGCGCCCTCGCGCCGGATCAGCTCGGCCGCCCGCGTCGCGTCGGCATCGTCCTCGAGGATCACTGCGGGGAGGAAGCCCTGCAGGTACGCCTCGGCGACCCCCTCGACGTCCCGCGCCGCCCGAACGAAGTCGGCGACGACGCCGGACGCGCGCACCCCCGCGGCCGATCCCGCGGTGAGCACGAGTCGAACGCCGTCGGAGACACCCGCGAACCGGGTCGCGACGTCCTCGAGGGTCCGCAGGGCGGCCGACGCGGAGGTTTCCCGCTCGCGGCCGGCGGCGAGCGCTTCCCCCTCCGCCGCGTGCTGCGCGCGCGCCTGCTCGACCGCGCGCTCGGCCTGCTCGACCGCGGTGCGCAGCTCGTCGACGCTGCGGCGCTGCCGGTCGGCCTGGGCTCCGAGCCCGGCGGCCTCCTCCGCCGTGCGCACGTGATCGCCGTGGGCGGCCTCGCGCTCTCGCTCGAGCCGCTCCCGATGCGCCGCGAGGCGCGCCGCATCGTCCTCGAGCACGCGCTTCCGGTTGCGCATCTCGGACAGGGCGCTCATCGACGCGAACACCTCGCGCCTCAGGGCTTCGATCCGCTCGCGCCGGGCCTCGCGCGCGGCCGTGGCCTCGGCCACGCGACGCTTGCGCTCCTCGAGCCGCGCGGACGCCTCCGCGAGCGCCGCCTCCTCCGCGACGAGCGCCTCGCGCTGGCTGCCGGCCTGACCCGACAGATCCTCACCGCGCGCCGTGAGCCCGGCGATGTCCTCGGCGAGGCGGCCGAGCGCCGCCTCCGCCTCGGCCATCCGCTCGCGGCACGCGCGGACGCGCTCCTCGCCCCGGTCGATCTCGAGCGCCAGCTGATGCAGCGCCTCGGCCTCCGCGCGGGCGACGCGCTCCACCTCCTCGAGCGCGTTCCGCTCCGCCACGATGTCGGCTTCGAGCCCCGCGAGGCGGCTCGCGGCGGAGGCTTCCTCGTCGCGCGCCGTGCTCTCCGCGGCGCGCGCGCGGGAGAGATCCTCGTCGAGGCGCGTCATGCGCGCCCCGAATCGCACCGCTTCCTTCGCGCGCAGCTCGTCGCGCAGCCGTGCGTACCGCCGCGCCTTCGCGGCTTGCCGCTTGAGCGAGCCGATCTGCCGCTCGACCTCCAGGACGATGTCGTTGACGCGCAGGAGGTTGGCCTGGGTCGCCTCGAGCTTGAGCTCGGCGAGACGCCTCTTGTGCTTGAACCCGGCGACCCCAGCCGCCTCCTCGATGATCAGCCGCCTCTCCTTCGGCTTCGCGTTCAGGATCTGGTCGATGCGACCCTGCTCGATCGTGGCGTACGTCTGCGCCCCAACCCGTTCCTCGCGGAGCAGGTCCTGGATATCGCGCAGGCGGCTCCGAGCGCCGTCCAGGAGGTACTCGCTCTCGCCACTACGAAACAGCCGCCGCGTGATCGTCACG
>DATKHQ010000018.1:0-7055 GCA_035510175.1 Candidatus Sulfotelmatobacter sp.
CGTGACGGGACGCTACTTCATCTGGACGAGCAACATGATGAGTAACCGTCTGGACGCCTTCATCGTCAAGGTCCCCGCCCAGAAGCTCGTCCCGGGCGCGCCGGCCGGCAAGCCTGCCGAGGTCGCGGGGGTCGCCGTCAACGGGCACACGACGACGACCGTGAGCTGGAGCACCCAGGGATCGGGGTACCGTTACGACGCGTCGAGCGGCCTCCTGAGCGCGCTGCGCCACGATCACGACGTGCGCAACGCCACTTGCCTCGAGAACGACCTCACCACGCCGAGCTTCGTCGACCCGCGATCGAGCCCGGCGGCGGGCGACGGGTACTACTACATCATCCGCTCGCAGAACTCGTGCGGCACCGGTTCGTACGGTCAGGCGAGCAACGGCACCGAGCGAATGCCGACGGCTCCGTGCCCATAGGGGCTGGAAGATTCACCGGGTTTCGGCGTCCGGTGTCCGTTCGGGGGGGTGGACACGGCGGGCGGACATCGGACGCTGAAACCGCGGGAGATCAGGCGTCTCGACGAGCCTCTCGCCTCGCGCGAGGACGGCGACCCGGCGAGCCCCGGAACCACCGCGGGCGCCGCGCCCGAGCCGCAAGAACGGGCGCTCCACCAGGTAGTGGGACACGGCGGCCACCGCGTGCACGGCGGCCACCGCCACGGCGATCCCCGCAAATCTCGGCACCGCGCCGAGCCCCCGGAGCACGGGCTCGACGACGATCTGCTGGTACAGGTAGGTCGAGTACGAGATCCGGCCGAGGAATCGCGAGAACGGGCGATCGAGCCAGCGGGCCGGCAGAGTGGAGCGGAGCGCGATCAGCTGCGCGAGCGCGATCGCCGTCAGCACGGGGTCGACGATGAAGCCGACGCCGTCCCGGTAGCCGTGGCCCCAGGTGTTCTGAGCGGCGGTGGAAATCGCCAGCAGGCCGACGGGGAGGCCCAGCCGCCACGGCTGTCCGCACACGAGCGCCCAGAATCGCGCCCCCCACCCCGCGCGGAGGACGACGGCGAGAAGGCATCCGATCATCAGGTGGTCCGCCCGCGTGTCGAAGGCCTCGTAGACGTAGGATTGGCCGACCCCGAGCCCGAACCGGATCACGAGGCGGTACACCCAGATCGTCAGCACGCCGATCGCGAGGCCTCGTGGCAGCGCCTGCCGGTCCGCGCGGAACCTCCGGAAGAGCAGCGGCCAGAGAAGGTAGAACTGCTCCTCGATCGCGAGGCTCCACGTGTGGCTGTAGCCGGTGTTCGGATCGCCGCCGATCGCCTGATAGTAGTTGCCGACATAGAGCAGCGACGCGATCGCCTGCCCCCAGAGGATTCGCTTGTCGAGCAGCACGAGCGCTCCCGTGAGCAGGATCCAGTAGACGTAGAACGGGGGCACGATCCGGAGCGCCCGCCGGAAATAGAAGTGCTTGAGCGAGACCGTCCCGCTCGCGTCGTCCTCCTCGAGCAGCCGCCAGGTGATGAGGAATCCGCTGAGCACGAAAAAGACGAGGACGCCCAGCCCGCCGGGGACGCGCTGTAGGCCGCAGTGATACAGGACGACGAGCAGAGCCGCGACGGCTCTCACGCCATCGAGCATCGGCAGCCGGCTCGCTTGAAGCCCCGTCCGAAGACCGGCAGGCAGCGCCCCAAGCGCCGCTTGGTCGCGGCGCACGGCGGGAGCCGCGTCCGGCGCTACAAGCGCCGGGGATCGAGCAGACTCAAGAGTTGACGTGGCAGGCTCCGGTCGGCGGCCGAGAGGAGACGCAGCAGGATGTCGCCCGCGGCGCCCTCGCGGTGAGGCCGAAGAGGGATCGGATCGGACGGGAGATTTCGCCGCCGGGACAGGTCGACGACCGCCGCCCACAGGCCGCGCTGAAATGGGCCGTGCATGACGGTGACGAGTCCCGTCGCCGCGAGCCGCCTTATGCGCGGCGAACAGTTCCCCGGGGCGTAGGCCGCGTCCGCGATCGCCAGCATCCCGAGATCCGCGTCGGAATTCCCGATCGCCGCGAACGGCTCGTGAGAGCGGCCGAGCGCCTCGCGGACGGCGATGACCGCGGGCGCCTTGCCGGCCCGGCGCGGACGGACGTGAGTTCCTTCGCTCGTCTGGTAGATCTCGAGCGCGTCACATCGCGCGGCGCGGAGCACGCCTTCGACCTGTTCCGTGTCGACGGGCGCCGCGCGGCCTGCCGCGTACCGGACGGCCCGGATCGAGTAGCGATAACCGGGGTCCAGGAACGTATCCGGCAGCTCGGAGAGGGCCCCCCGGACCCGGGCCAGCTCGATCCCGGCGGAGGGCGCTCCGAGCCTCGCCTCGGTCCCGCGCACGGCATCGACGAACACGCTGCCGTACTCCGCGATCCCACCCGGCAGCCGGTATTCCCGGCAGTACGTGCGGACGTGCTCCACGCCCCGGCCGGTGTTGAGGACGACGGCGTGCCCGTTCTCCCGGAGTCGGTCAAGAGACTCCAGTCCGCGGGCTGTGGTGTGGGGGAATCCAAGCGCCGCGCGATCGAGCACGCCGTCGAGGTCCAAGAAGATGAGCGGGCCCCTCCAGGCCGGCGGGTGGACCCGGGCCAGCATCCGCGCGCAGAAGCGGCAGAGGCGGAACGTCAGCGCGTTCCGTGTCGCGATGAGGCGGCGGAGAGCATCCTGCCGCCGCGCCGCCGGAAAGTCCGGCGCGAGCTCCTGGCGCGCGCGCGACATCGAGATCACGCCGTGGAGGAGCTCGTAGATCAGGATGCGTCCGGCGATCATCCCGTCCCCGCTCTCGTGCCTGTAGGCGGACACGAGATCATCGCGGGCTCGCTCGTCGAGCCCGAACTCCCGGATGGCGCACGCGAGATCGAGCGCCGGATCGACGACGTCGAGCTCGGCGCCGCCGAAGTTGTGGTGCTCGAAGTCGACCTTGAGCGGGCCGTGCTCGGAGACGATCCACTCGGCCGGATGCATGCGGCCGTCGATCAGGGCCGGCCGCCCCGTCACGCACGTCCGGAGCGCCCTCCGGATCGCGCGCGCCTTGAGGCGTCCGACGACCGGGCCGTAGACGCCGCGGAGGATTCCGACGATCTCGTCCCACCCCGACCAGCGGCATCCCACGCCGTCGAGCCCCGGATCGTCCCGGAGCGGGAGCCGACGCGCGCGGGCCGCGACGTAGCGCGCGAGCGCGCTCGCCGGAACGGCCTGCGCCCGCGCTCCCGAGCGCGGGTCCGACCCGCCGGCCCACTCCGAGAGCATCACGCCGTGGCGCAGCCCGATCAGCCGCGGCACGAAGCCCTCGAGCCGCGATGCCGCGAGAAACGCGTGGTACCCGAGCCAGCCGTACCCGACGCTCTTGGCGACGACCCGGATCGACCCGTTCCGGAGCGCGCCGTCGCCCGGCCCGTCGTCGGCCGCGGCCACGCGCACGTCGTAGGCGCGCTTCCACCTCTTGTGGAAGCCGTCGCGCAGGTGTCTTCGCAGCTCGTCGTTGAGCCCAGCCACCGACGGACCGTCCGCGACGCGGGCGACCCGCCGCCCCGCGATGCTGCCGCCGAGCCTCGCCTCGATCGCGCGCGGCTCGAACTCTCTCGCCAGCGCGATCTCCTCCGGCTGTAGCGTGATCGTCTCCACGCCTCGCGCTCCCCCGCCGTGAGCCTCCAGTGTCCAGGCCGGGTCGACGTGATGACGGGGCACGAGGACGGTGACGCGCTCGTGCGCGATCCCGCAGCTCGACAGCGCGGCGACCGCCCGGCGCAGGGTGCCTCCCGTGTTCGGGTGGTCGTCGACGAGCAGGACGCGCGCGGCCGACCGGCCGATCCGCCGGAGCCTCCACCGCTCCGAGCCGGCCAGATGCTGCTTCGGACGAATTGTCAGCCACTCGACCGGACCCTCCGCCGCCTCGCGCAGGACCGCGGCGACGAGCGGCGCGAAATAGGCTCCCGCGGTTCGAATGCCGACGACGGCGGTCGGTTCGCGACGCCCGTGCGAGGCGCCGAGGAAGCGGCGCGCCAGGGCGACCGCGTCGGCGGGGGTCAAGTCCTGGCAGCGCAGTCCTTCGGGAATCCGCATCCTTCGCCGGCGCGTCCGCTCGGGAAGCTCCGCGCGGGCGTATGCCCGGATCTCGGAGCGCAGGCGCAGGAGCGGCTCGACGGTCGTCAACGCGGGCGCGTCCTCGACGCACCGCGCGGCGATCTCGCGGCACGCGGCGTCCACGCAACGCGCCCAGCGCGAGGAGAACCGCTCGAGGCGCTTCGCACCGACTCGCCCGATCACGGCACCCGGCGCGTTGACCAGGAACTGGACGAGGTGGACGGCGGGAGCGAACCGTCGCGCCCTCTCCCGGACCGCGGCCAGATACGTCGGACGCCTCGCGAGATCGTCGTCGACCGTGCACGCGATCGCGCAGACGAACAGGTAGATGTTTCCGAGGCTCTCCTCGCGCTGCCACGGCTCGGTCAGGAGCCGAACGCGGGCGAGCTCCTCCTCGAGGCGTACGAACAGGTCCTCGACCGTGAGCCTCGGATCGAGGCACCACTCGTACGCGGAGAAGAACTCCGACTCGGCCCGCGGAACCGGGCAGGCGAGCCCTGCCGCACCGCTCGCGCTCATCGCGCCGGCCTCGCGCCGTTCAATGGCGGGGGGAGTACCGGACGGGCCAGGAACAGGTCCCTGATGACCCGGTACAAGGCGCGGGGCTTCGACGCCGACCGCGAGACGGAGTACGGCAGGCTCGCCCGCCCGTAGGGGACGTAGACGCGGACCGTGACGCCGGAGTCGAGCGCTTCGCGGAGCGCGGGACCGAACGGCAGACCCAGAAGGAGCTCGAGCTCGCACGGGGTGCCGGCCGCGCGCAGGCGCCCGAGCGCCGTGCGCGCGAGCGGTGCGTCGTGGGTCGCGACGCCCACGCGGGCCGCACGGCCCGCGATGCGATCCACGACTTCCAGGAACCCCGTCCCCGGATCGATCGACGGGGCCGCGGGGTCGCGCCACTGCCCCTTGACGACGCGCACGGCGACGTTCAGCGCGACCGCGCGATCCGCGTCCGAGGCGCTGCGGAGCCACCGGCCGGGAATCGTCACGCCGAGATCGTCGTGCCCCGGCCGGACGGCCGCGAGGAGCGCGAACGTCGCGTCGGCCGCCTCGGGCGCGAGCGAGTCGAACCGGACGCCCAAGCCCGTGCCCACCTGTGCCACGCGCCTGGAGAAAGCCGAGGTACACGCCGCCCTGGCAGACCTCGCGAATCGCGGCTTCCAGGTCCCCCACGGCGTGGCTCTTGAGAAGATACCCGGTGATCCCCGCCCGGAGCGCCGCGAGGACGTGGTGGCGCTCGCAGAACATCGTCAGGAGGATCGGGCGCGTCGCGGGACTGATCCGGAGAATCTGGCGGCCGGCGTCGATCCCGTTCAGCAGCGGCATCACGAGGTCGAGGATCGCGACGTCGGGGCGATGTTCCTGCGCCAGCTGCACCGCCTCGCGCCCGTCGCCGGCCTCGGCGACGACGGCGAACCCGTCCCGCTCCAGCATGGCCCGGAAGCCCTGGCGCACCATGAGGTGATCGTCGGCGATCAGGATTCGGATCGTCATGCAGCCGCCCGTTCAACCGGCCCCCCTCCTCCGCAGCGGGCGACGCGCCCGCCCGTCAGCGCTTCCACTTCTTCACGGTGATCGTCGTCCCCTTGCCGGCGACGGAGCTTACGCGCATCTCGTCCATGACGCGTCGAATGCCAGAGAGCCCCAGGCCGTCCTCGCCCGGCTTCGCGCGCGCCGACCTTGCCGCTGGCCAGGGACCGGGAATGCCCGGCCCCTCGTCGTGCGCGACCAGGAGAATGCCGTCCCGTCCTCCGTGATCGAGCCGGCTGACGAGGATCTCGCCCCTTCTCGCGTGGTACAGGATGTTCCGAGCCAGCTCGGAAATCGCCGTCGTGACGAGCACGACTTCCGTCGACGAGAAGCCGATCGTCTCGGCCAGCGTGCGGCACTTCCGGCGTGCGATTGCGATGTCGGCGTCCGACCGGATCGGGACGTGGGCTCCGGTTCCCGCGACAATTCCCCTCGGCGGGACCCGGAATACCATCATGGCGCTCCCGTCGACCTGCATTCCGATCACGCGACCGCACCCGTTGCGGCCGGCTCGTGAACGACCTTGTAGCCGAGAAGCCGCTCCGCTTGCTCGATGCCCCCCTGGAGATCGCCGACCGTGTTCATCTTGGCCAGCTCGACTCCGATGTTGACGAGCGTCTGCGCGATCTCGGACGACAGGCCGGTGACGATGACCGCGGCGCCGAGCAGGCGCGCCGCCTCGACCGTCTGGACCAGGTGGTTGGCCACGCTGGAGTCCATCGCGGCGACGCCCGTGATGTCGATGACGACGACCCGCGCGCGGCTGGAGCGAATCGCCCGCAGGAGCTGCTCCGTGAGCTGGCGCGCGCGCTGCGGGTCGATGGCGCCGATGATCGGGAGGATCAGCAGGCGGTCGCGGACCCGGAGCACAGGCGTCGACAGCTCGCGGATCGCCTCCTGCTGCTCGACGATCGTGCGCTCCCGCTCCTGCACGAAGCCGACCGCGACCGTGATCGCGATCCGGTTGGCGGCCGGCTCGTAGGCGTCGAGGATCCTGTTGAGGACCTCGAAGTCGGTGTGGTACTTGGCGAAGAGGGACCGCGCGAGGACGTCGCGGAGGAGGAGGACGATGCCGACGACCTCGTCGGTCTCGACCCCGCGCGGAATGATGCGCTCGGAGAGGTTCCGCGCGTACGCCTGCATGTCCTCGAACGCCCCCGTCGCGAGCGCTTCGACGTAGTTGTCGTACAGGGACGTGGCCTCGGCGAAGATCTCCTCCTCGGTCATCGCGGTGAGGAGCCTCGCCTCCAGGATGCGGCGTGCCCACTCCTGACGGAGCTCCGTCTGATTGTCGCGAAGGTGGGCCACCAGCTTGCGCATGAGAATCGCGGTGGGTTCCATGGTCGGTTCCCCGGATGGTTGTTGCGTTTCCCCCCACGATTTCGGTACGTCATCTGTAACGAGCGACCTCCCTTCCGCCGCGCGCCATGTCGTCGATTTCGTCTTGCCGAAGCGGAGAT
>DATKHQ010000019.1:0-7725 GCA_035510175.1 Candidatus Sulfotelmatobacter sp.
CGCGCGCGGCGATCGAAGCCGATCTCGCGCGGGGCCGCGAGGCGCTCGCGGCGGCGTGCGCGGATCCGTTCGTCCGCGAGGGCATCTTCTTCGCGTCCCGGGACCTGGCGCACAAGCTCGAGGCGGTCATGCGACGCAACCCGTCCGGTTGGGGGCACGGCGACCGCCACGTCGCGGCCAAGGCGCTCGCATACGTCGCGCGTTTCGCAACCAAGACGAGCCCCAACTCCGTCTTCTGCGCCACGGCGCTCGCCGCGGCGGGCGGGGACGACTGCCGGGTCGAGGGAGCGCCCGAGATCGAGCGGATCGACGTGCTGCTCTCCGTCGCCGAGGCGCGCAAGGTCGCCTGCACGCTCGCTTTCGACGCCGGGGCGAGCGCCGCCGTCGTCCCGCGGCCGAACCCGACGCTGCGGGAGGACGGCGACCGCCTGACGTTCTGGCGCTTCTCGTCGGCGCGCCATCCGGACGACACGGAGACGTTCTCTCGCGTCAAGGACCATCCGGTTCTCAGGATCGCGCTCGACGAGGCGGCCGCCGGCCGATGGACCCTTCCGGATCTGGGGCACCGCGTCGCGAACCGGGCCGGGATCGACGAGGAGGCGCTCGCGCCCTTCCTGCGGGGCATGATCGATCTCGGCGTCCTGGTCGCGGAGATCGAGATCCCCTACAACGAGCGCCGGCCGTTGCGGCACGTCGCGCGGGCCGCGGCCGCGGCGGGATCGCGCGCGGCGTGGATCGCCCCGGCCCTCGCCGTCGAGTCGGAGGTCGACGCGCTCGCGACGCTGGCGCCGGAAGCGCGGCTCCGCGCGGTCGGGGGAATCGCCGACCGCCTGGAAGCGCTCCCACGCGCCCGGGAGATTCGCCGGGACGAGCTGTTCCGCCTCGATGCCGCCACGTCGCTGTCCGTGCGGCTGCCGGGCTGGGTCCTCGAGACTCTCGCGGCCGGCCTGAGACCCTACGCGCGCCTCTTCGCCGCGATGTACCCGGCGGAGGGGTATCGCGAGGGGTGGGTGCGGCGTTTCCTCGCGCGCCACCCCGCCGACACCGAGATCGCGCTGCTCGACGTCTACCGCGCGCTCACCGAGGAGGGCGAGTCGTACCGGCCCGCCGCGTTCCCGGAGCCTACTGCCGAGGACGAGTCCGATCCAGCACGCGCGGCCGCCGCGGCCGCCCGGACATGGATGAAGCAGCGGGCGCTCGCGGCGAAGCCCGGAGAAGAGATCCCCTTCGACGACGCCGTCGTCGACCGCTTCGCACCGGGATCGGTCGAGCCCCGGTGGGCCTGCGGCGTCCTCTTCCAGATCGCGGCGGCGTCCCCCGAGGCGATCGCACGCGGGGACGCCCGGATCGTGCTGAACGGCCTCTTCCAGGGCGCGGGGTTGTCGCTCTCGCGCTTCGCCCACCTCCACGGAGGGCCGGCCGAAGACGACGGGAATCCGGTCGTGCGCGAGCTGCGCCGGGCGTGGTCGGCCGTCGCGCGCCCCGGTGCCGTGGTCGCCGAGCTGACCTACAACCACCTCGGACGGACGGCGAACGCGGGATTGCGCCCCGCGATCTTCGAGCACGAGATCGAGCTTCCCGGCGACCGGACCTCACCTGATGCGACCGCGATCCCGCTCAGGGAGCTGGCCGTCCGGTTCGATGGCGCTTTGCGGCGGCTCGTCCTGCGCTGGACCCCGCGAGACGTCGAGGTGATCCCGGTCATCAACAGCGGCGTGAATCCCGTGGGGTTCGTCTCGTTCCTCGTCGCGATCGGCGAGCAGGGACTGCAGCCGCTCGGGTACCTCCCGGGGTTCGACGATCCGGAGGTGACCCGCTGGCCGCGGGTCGTCTGCGAGCGGCTGGTCGTCTTCCGCGAGCGGTGGGTGTTCCGGCGGGACACGATCCCCCAGCCCTCGGCGAAAGGCGACGACCTCGTCCCGTTCGTGATGCGGGTCGCGGACTGGCGCCGTGCTCACGCGCTTCCACGCCACGTCTACGTGCACACCTCGAAGGAGCCGAAGCCTCGCTACGTCGACCTGGAGTCGCCGGTCTTCCTCGATCTGCTCCGCCGCGACCTCGCGGCGCTCTCCGGCGATGCGGTCACGCTCCACGTCACCGAGATGCTCCCCGGTCCGGAGGACCTCTGGATCAGAGGCGGGGGCTCCGGTCACGCCGCGGAGCTCCTCGCCCAGATGGGGAATGGATAGAATTCCCGCATGGACACGTCTCCCGACCCGTACGCCGGCATCGGCAGGCACTACGACCGGCACGGGTGGGACTGGTACGCGCCGACGTACGGATCGCGCCTCCTGGCTCTGCTCGAGGAAAGCGGGATCGGCCCCGGGGCGTCGATCCTCGACGCCGGGTGCGGGACCGGCACGCTCGCGCTCCTTCTCGCGGAGCACGGGTACCAGCTCACGGGGGTCGACCTCTCGCCGCGCATGATCGATCTCGCGCGGGTGAAGGACGCGCGCCGGGTCGTGGCCTGGCGGACGGGGGACCTCCGCACGCTCTCGCTCGGCACCACGCACGACGCGATCGTCTCGGTCGCGGACGTCTTCAATCACTTCCCCTCGATCGGAGATTGGGAGGCCGCCTTCTCCCGCCTCCGGGAGCACCTGCGCCCGGACGGGCTCCTCTTCGTCGACGCGATGACGTCCGCCGGGCTGTCGCGCATGGACCAGCAGTCGGTGCAGGAGCGCGCGGGCACCACCCTGATCGTCGCGATCGTCTGGGACCCGAAGGAGCGCCGCTCGACGCTCAAGGTGACGTCGTTCGCGCCGGCCGCCGGCTCGGAACACTTCGAGCGCGCCTCCGAGACGATCGCCGAGTGGGGGCAGCGTGCCGCGGAGGTGCTCGAGCGCGCGCGCCGCGCGGGATTCGCCCGCGTCGAGCGTGTCTGGGGGAGCGCCGAGGATCCCGAGGCCGACGATCGCCTGACGATCGTCGCCCGCCGGTAGGAAACCATGCGCGTCCTCCCCGCATCGGACCGCGCCTTCCTCGTCACGTTCGGCGCCGCGATCGGCGCGAGCGAGAGCCGGTCGGTGCGCGCGCTCCACGAGTGGCTGCGATCCGATCCCATCCCGGGGATCGTCGACCTCCACCCGGCGTACGCATCGCTATTGGTCCGGTTCGATCCTGCCGCGATCGATTCCGGCCGGCTCGAAGCGACTCTCGCCGCGCGGGCGGCATCGGCTCCCGACCGGCCGCTTCCCGCACCGCGGTCCGTATCGATCCCCGTGCGCTACGGGGGGGCCCACGGCCCCGATCTCGCGGAGGTCGCCCGGGTCGCGGGACTCTCCGAGCGCGCGGCGGTCGAGATGCACGCGGAGCCTCTATACGAGGTCGCGTTCCTCGGATTCTCCCCCGGCTTCCCCTATCTGCTCGGTCTGCCCGCGGCCCTTGCCCTGCCGCGGAAGGCGACGCCGCGCAAGAGCGTGCCCGCGGGGAGCGTCGCGATCGCCGGGCGGCAGGCGGGAATCTACCCGCTGGCGACCGCGGGCGGCTGGAACGTGATCGGGCGGACGGAGATCGCGCTGTTCGACCCGTTTCGCGAGCCGGCGTGCCTGCTCGCCCCGGGAGACCGGGTCCGGTTCGTGGCGGTCGAGGAGGCACGGTGAGAGCGCTCGTCGTCGAGGCCCCCGGCTTTCTCACGACGGTGCAGGATCCCGGCCGTCCGGGATTTGCCGCGCTCGGCGTGTCGGCGGCGGGGGCCGCCGATCCGATCGCCCTGGCGGCGGGGAACCGTCTCGTCGGGAACCGGCCCGAGGCGGCGGCGCTCGAGATGACGCTCGTCGGCGGCCGCTTTCGGCTGCTCGCCGACGCCGTCGTGGCGCTCACCGGCGCCGACCCCGCCGCCCGCGTCGGGACCCGGACGCTCCAGACGTGGACCGCATGCGCGGTCGCCTCCGGCGACACGATCGCCTGCGGCCCGCTCGCCGGCGGCGCGCGCGCGTACCTGTGCGTGCGCGGCGGGTTCGAGCTGCCGCGCCCGTTCGGCTCCGCCTCGACGCACCTTGCCTCCCGGCTCGGCGGTCTCGAGGGGCGTGCGCTGCGCGGCGGGGACCGCCTCCCGATCGGGGATCGCGCGGCCGCCGATCCGCTCTCCCGGCCCATCGACCCGGCATCGATTCCCGCCTACCTCCCCCTCGGCGCGCTTCGCGTGACCTGGGGCGTCCAGGCCGACGAATTCCCGGAGCCTTCGCGGAGCCTGTTCACCGGCACCGACTGGACGGTGAGCGAGGCGTGCGACCGGATGGGAATCCGGCTCGACGGTCCGCCGATTCCGCGTCTCGCGGGCGACGAGATGTTGACCGAGGGGGTCACGCTCGGATCGGTGCAGGTTCCCGCCGACGGAAAGCCGATCGTCCTGTTCGTCGATCACCAGACGACCGGCGGCTACCCGAAGATCGCTAGCGTGATCGCCGCCGACGCCGCGCGCCTCGGCCAGCTCCGGCCCCGGGACACGCTGCGATTCTCCGTCGTGACGCTCGAGGCGGCGCGCATACTGCTCTCCCGGCAGGATGCGGCGCTGCGGGAGATCGTGCGTGGCTGACACCCCGGTGATCGATCTCAACGTCGACGTCGGGGAAGGATTCGACGACGGCCCGCTCTACGCGCTCGCCACCTCCGCGAACATCGCGTGCGGCGGGCACGCCGGGAACACCGCGTCGATGGCCCGCGCGCTCGAGAGCGCTCTCGCGATGGGGGTCGCGGTGGGGGCGCATCCCGGATACCCGGACCCGGCGCGCTTCGGCCGCGTTTCCATGGCGTTTCCGGCCCCGGGGCTCACGGCCGAGATCGCGCGGCAGATCGAAACGCTCGTGCGCTGCGCGGAGGCCGCGGGCGCCGCAGTCCGGCACGTCAAGCCCCACGGCGCGCTCTACCACGACGTCGCGGCCGATCCGGCGACCGCCCGTGCTGTCGCCGACGGTGTGAAGCGCGTCCTGCCGGAGGCGTGCCTCCTCGGCTTCGCGGGATCGCCTGTTCTGGAGATCTGGCGCTCGATGGGGTTCGCAGTCGCCGCCGAGGGGTTCGCCGATCGCGGGTACGCGCCGGGCGGCGGTCTCCTCCCGCGAGGCACCCCCCGAAGCCTTCTCGGGGCCGCGGAGGCCGGGGACCAGGCGGTTCGTCTGGCACGCGGCGGAGCGATCGACACGCTCTGCGTCCACTCCGACACTCCGGGGGCCGCCGCGGTCGCGGAGCACGTGCGGCGCAAGCTCGTCGCGGCCGGGTTCGCCCTCGCGCCGTTGGCCCGCCGCGGGGCGGGATCGTAGACTCCCCCGCTCGCGAGGATCGTCACGTGCGCGCTCGCATCGCAGGACGGATCGGACTGGCCGGCGCAAGTGGTGCGCTCTGCGCGCTCTACGCGGTCCACCCTCAGCTCGCGTTCCTCCCCCGCTTCTGTCTCGTTCCATGGGCGATCCTCTACTCCGATCCGCGCGAGCGCCGCGTGTCGGCCCTGTACTACGCGGTCTCGCAGTGGCTGGCGTGGATCGTCTTCTACGCGGCCTCGTTCCGGTACGGCTGGTACGCCCCCCCGCTCATGGGACTTCTCGCCTACTGGCCGTTCCTCGTCTTCCCGTTCCTGTTCCGCCCGATGCAGCGCCTCGGCCTGCCGCGCGTCCTCACGCTCCCGCTGGCGTGGGTCGCCGTCGAGTGGATCCGCGCGCGGCTGACGCTCGGGCACTTCGACCTCTTCCTCCTCGGATACTCTCAGGCGCGATTCGTCCGCCTGGTGCAGATCGCGGACATCACCGGCGTGTACGGGGTCTCGTTCCTCGTGGCCGCCTTCAACGGCCTCGTCGCCGACGCGTACTTCGTCCTGCGCGACGGAGGGTGGGGGTGGAGGTCCCTCTTCGAGAACCGGACCCTCGTCCGGTCGACGGTCGCGTTCATGGGCGCGGCGATCCTCGTGCTCGCCTACGGGACGTGGCGCGTCGCGACGCTCCCCCGTGAGGCGGGGCCGCGCCTCGCGGTCATCCAGCCCAACCTCGCGCACACGCGGAGCAACTACCTCGGCGTGACGCTCAGCGAGCTGGCGCAGACCGACTTCGCCGTGGGCGAGGGGAAGGCGGACCTGATCGTCTGGCCCGAGAACGCGATCCTCGACGACTTCACGCGGAAGGACGCCTACCTGCCCCTGCTCGGGGCCCTCGCGCAGAAGAAGCGGGCGTGGCTGCTCGTCGGCGCGGAGGGGTATCCCCCGACCCGCCCCGACCGGACCACGAACTCCGCCTTCCTCGTCGACGACACCGGGACGGTGCGAGGGCGCTACGACAAGCAGGTCCTGTTCACGTGGTCGGAGGAGATCCCGTTCGAGGGTACGCTCGGGCGGATCGCCCCGTCCCTCCAGACGCTCCACCGGACGCTCGCCCGCAAGGCCTGGGGCCACGTCCCGACCGGCGTGCCCGGGGACGGCATGACGCTGTTCGACCTCCCGTGGCGCGGGGCGACGCTCCCGTTCGCGGTCGTGATCTGCGTCGAGAACTCCTATCCTCCGCTCGTGTCGGCGGCCGGAACGATGGGGGCTCGCTTTCTCGTGAACATCACGAGCGAGGGCGAGGTCTCCGGCCCCGTGCAGGAGCAGCTCCTGCGGATCTGCATCCTCCGCGCGGTGGAGAGCCACCTCGCCTACGTGCGCTGCGGCAACGCCGGGATCTCCGGGTTCATCGAGCCGGATGGGCGGATCCGGAGCATCCTCACCAACTCTCGCGGCGGGACGATCGGCATCCCGGGCTCGCTCACCGACACGGTCGTGCTGTCGGGCGGCGGGCCGACGATCTACGCGCGCAGCCACGACGCGTTCGCCGTCATCTGCGTGGCCGTCGCCGCGGGGTTGGCCCTCGCGGGGCTCGTCCGGGGACGGCGGATCGCCGGGACGGCTCCGGCGCTCGTGCTGCTCGTCTTGACCTCGACCTCCGGCTGCGGACAGGGGCGGGCGTTCGATGCCGTCTGCCCCGACGAGGCCGCGTGCCGCCAGGCGCTTCCCGGCATGGCGGACACCTTCAGGCGTACCGACGGCGCGGAGCGCGGGGTGGTCGCGTTCACGCGCGTCGCCGAGCGTTTCCCGGCGCTCGGTCCCGAGGCCCTCGCCTACCGCGCCTACTTCCGCGATCGCGCCGGCGACCTCTTGGGAGCCGCCGCCGACTGCGAGGCGTCCCTGCGTGGCCGCGCCGACGCGAGAACGTGGGCGAACCTGGGCTCGCTGCGCGCGCGGATGCACGATCCGCGCGCGGCGCTGGATGCGTTCGTGCAGGCGGACCACCTCTCCCCGGGCGAACCCGAGATCCTGTTCCTGATCGCGCGATCCCACTGGGAGATCGGCGACCTCGAGGAGGCCCGCCGCGCGGTGGACGATCTGCTGGCGAAAACGCCGGCCCATGCCTCGGGCCTGACGCTCCAGGGAAAGCTCGATCTGGCCGCCGGCCGCACCGATGCCGCCGCCGCCTCTTTCCAGGCGGCCGCTTCCGCCGATCCGGCGAACTTGGAGTCGCGCTACTACCTGGCGCGTCTTGCGTGGCGAGACGGCCGGGACGGCGAGTTCAAGCGCTGGCTGGACGAGGTGAAGTCCATCGAGGCCAAGCTCGAGCGCCCGCGCGGCTAGACCCTATGGAGTGACCGCCCCCTGCGTAGACTCGCGGGTTGCTGACGACCTGTGAGAGCGGCCAGCAGAGCCGCATACGGAGGAAGCGGTCATGGATAAGGCTAGCGCAAGTTGTCCGATCACATGGGTTGGAATGG